>JACRDE010000411.1 GCA_016212935.1 Desulfomonile tiedjei
GACTGCATTCGGTAACCCCGATCCATTCCGAGAATGGAAGGATAGAGAAAACAAAAAGTATCTCGAATTATACCCTTGGTTGAAAGGCCTGGTGGTCGCGTCGGAGGATTCGCTGTTCACAGCCGTGAATCTGGCAATCATGGGAAATTCGATTGATCCAATGGGACTTCAAAATCCTCAGGACCTTGAGCAAGCGATAGAGGGACTTTTAGCGTATCCTGTGCCCAAGGAACGGTTCGCTGATCTGAAAGACCGACTGGAACAAAGCTCTTTGGTTATTTATCTTGGTGACAATTGCGGCGAGATTGTCTTCGACAAACTGCTGATAGAGACTATGAAAGCTCACTATGAGCTTGAAGTTGTATTTGTGGTCCGAAGCATGCCCACCCTCAACGATGCTACCCCGAGAGAGGCAGCGCTCAGCGGAATGGATAATGTAGCCACAGTCATAGAAAACGGCATCGATGGTCCCTTGCCTGGAATAATCCTATCAAGATGTTCGGCACAACTCAGGAGCCTGTGGTCCTCCGCCGATCTGGTCATATCGAAAGGCGGGGGAAACTTCGACAATTTGGATGAAGAAGAAAGCTTAACAGTCCCAGTATATTACATGCTCATGAGCAAGTGCATTCCCTATCAAGACTATTTCAAGGTTCCCGTGAACTATCCGATACTGTCCAGGTATTCCTCGACATCTCGAAGCGGCTGTAGGACCCCACCGTCAGAGCCCAAGTAATGTACCCCTCTGGCTGGAGACATCGAGTACGAGATTACAGGTGCTCTCCTTGTTATCATTTGTTACCTTTATGAAAACAGGAAACACACTCCCTATTGATGAGAAAAGCTGCAATCTCTCCGCATCACAATGAAGGGCTCCATTACTGGTCCGATGAAATGCGCTCGGCAATAGAGCTTCTTCTATTCTGGACAACCGTCTCCCGGCTGCGGTAAATTCTCTCTTGCCGGTCAAACGATGGAGGATGATCGTATGGAAACAATTTTAACACTCGGGATTACGGCAGGCTTTGGGATTGCTGGCGCATTAGCTCTAGCCCATTCTTCCACTCCAAAACAGGTCGTCAGGACCGATGAGGCGCCACTGCCCATAGGGCCGTATTCCCAAGCCATCAAGCACGGGAACTTGGTATTCGTTTCTGGGCAGCTCGGTATCAACAAAGAGACCAAGAAGCTTGAAGCGACTGTGCGCGAACAAACCGCTGCGGCGCTCACCCACATGAAAGCGATTCTCGAAGCTTCGGGGAGTGGCATGGATTGCGTTCTCAAAACCACCGTATTCCTGGCTGATATAAATGACTTCCCGGCGATGAATGAGGTGTATGGAACTTTCTTTGTTCGCGAGCCCCCGGCACGCTCAACGGTACAGATAGCCAGGTTACCGCTGGGCGGGTTGGTGGAGATTGAAGCCGTGGCGCATCTCAAGTAATTCTAATGCGCATTCAAAGAAGTAAGATTGGGGGGACCCTCTTTAGTAAATAGTTTCCCCCAAACCTCCTTCCAGAAACTTTTATCATTTGCCGGAACCCCGAATTTTTTTTCAGGAAATGGGGGTTCCGGCGAGTGCGAAAAGTTCTTGAGGTGGGGTTCGGGGAGGAACTTCTTACAAGAAGTGCCTCCCCGATTTTGCTTCTTTGATTGCGAATTCGTATAAGCGCTACCGGTTAGCGGCGAGCGCACTACCTCCGGTAAGCACGTGTGCTCGATCACAGAAGACTGACTGCCTCGACTACTATCCTGAAGGGAGTGACGATGGGAAAGTCTAGTTCGATTTTTCTTGTCTGCTGCTTGATATATACTCATTTAGTCGCGTTTTCGACTGAGACCGCTGCCGGGGACTTACCCGACAATTTCGTATATGTTGAGGATGTCGTACCAAACGTCCGGGTGGACCTCCGGTATTTCACCGATCACAACTTCTTGGGGCGCCGAGTCGATGGTTACCTGGCTCCAAGGTGTATACTTACCAGGGCAGCAGCCGAAGCGCTCAAGAAGGTACACGAGGAACTGAAACCTTTCGGTCTGGGATTGAAAATATTTGATGCGTACCGTCCTCAGCGTGCCGTGGACGACTTTGTTCGCTGGGGAAAGGATCTCAATGACACCAAAATGCAGGCGGAGTACTATCCCAACGTTCAGAAGAAAGACTTGTTCAGCGAAGGATATATCGCCGGGAAATCAAGCCACTCCAGGGGTAGCACGGTGGATTTGACCATCGTATGTTTGGACAAGCAACCTGGAGAGTCTGACCTGGACATGGGAACCCGTTTCGACTTCTTCGGTCGCGAAGCATGGCCCGAAAGTCCGTTAGTGTCCTCCATCCACCGCGCTCATCGGATGCTCCTGCAAGTGCTCATGCAGAAACACGGCTTTGAACCCTACCCAAAAGAATGGTGGCATTTCACCTTGAAGAACGAACCGTTTCCAAACACCTATTTCAACTTCCCCGCTCAATAGAGCTACCGATAGGCTGTTGGCACTTGCTCTCCTATGACTTCTTTCCCATCGCTACCACAACAACTGGCCGCACGTCCGGTGTGAGCGTGAGAGCTGATGGGAGTTCGGCATAATCTTTGCGCACATTCGTGGGCTAGGCCTCCAGTCCGTTCCCAAGCGGAAGGCTACTTCTGCTTTGTAAAGGCCAGGGATTCATCAATTGCGTTCAAAGTCAGTTCCAGGTCTTCTTCAGTGTGCCGAAAGCTAATATAACCATGATGGAAGGGTGAGAAAAAGAATCCCCTGCGGATGAGCTGGGTGTAAAAGTCCTTACGTTTGCCTTTGTGTGCCCCTGTCTCATCCTTCTTAAAGGTGATGTAGAACATGGGGGCCACTCCGGTCAGCTCAGCTCCCACATCATGTTTGTCAATCGCCGCCTGGATCTTCTTAATGAACCGTTCGCCCTTTTCCCAGATGTTTTCCAGCACATTGTCCCGCTCAAGGATCTCTATGGTCTTGAGTGCGGCGACAAAGGCATCGCTGTTCGGGAAAAAGGTTGAGGAAATGAAAAGCTTGTGGGAGGCAGCCATCATGACATCCTTCTTCCCGGTGACCACAGAGATGGGATAGCCGTTGGCGATTGCTTTTCCTAGAACACTCAGGTCAGGGGTGACGCCGTAGAGTTTCTGGGCACCGCCCATTGAAAGCCGGAAACCAGTACGGATCTCATCATAGATCAACACAGCACCATACCTGTCGGCGATCTCTCTTACACCTTCAAGAAATCCGGGGTTTGGAATCTGCATCTTTTCATGGTTGGGGTGGCCGAAAGGCGTCATAATGATGGCAGCGGTTTCGTCGCCATGGGTTGCCATCAGGTCTTTTAACTGGTCAAGGTTATTGTATTGGAATTCAAAAACATCTTCGAACAGTTTTGCCGGAATCCCGCCTTTCATTTCAACACACCAGTCATGCCAGCCATGGTAGCCGCAGCGCATCACCTTGAGTTTATTTGTATATGCTCTTGCAATACGAATACTTGCGGTGGTTGCATCAGAGCCTGTTTTCAAGAATATGCTCAGCTCAGAACAGGGCACAAGTTCAGTCAGCTTCTTGGCCAGCAGGTTCTGGTATTTTTGTGTCAGGGTGAAGCAGAATCCTTTATCTCTTATCTGTTTGTAGACCGCTTCATCCACCTCGTCTTCACGGTAACCCAGGATGATGGGGCCGTAACCGCAGAGAAAATCAATAAACTCATTGCCGTCAACATCGGTCAGGCGGCAGCCTTTGCCAGTTTCAAGAAAGATGGGATATTCTCCGTCTATGAAATCGGCTGGCTTCCTGGCACCAAGAACGCCTCCCGGTATCAGCGCGACCGCTTCTTCAAACAGGTCCCGGCTTTTGGTGATGTTCAGTTTTTTTATCTCTTTCATGGAAAGTCTCCTGTCTAGTGTTAAACCTGAAGCAACGACGAAATTGCTTCTGTCTGGTGGATTCTTGCTCCTCTCTTTAAGAATGCTGCAAGGAATTTGGCTGGATCAATGCAGCCTTCAGGGGCCACCACACCTTTTACGGTCACATCACCTGCATCCATCATGAGTGCGGCAATGGATGCGGGAAGTCCTGTCCCAGGAGCCATCCTCCCCACCATGTCGGCTGTGTAGGTAATCTTCTTGCCTTCTCTTTCCCCTTTGACAATCACTTTGAGACCCGAAGCCTGGGGACCTTTATCCCTTCCCTCTGGAATGGTCTCCCAAAGCTTCAGCGCAACGTCATAGGGTGTTACCGCGGTACCTTTGATATCGATGGGTTCGTTGCCTAAGAAGCCTGTATCTTTCTGTTCTTTTATGAGTTCATCCACCCACAGGGGTATGAGTGCGCCTTTGATTATCACATTTTTGACCCCTTTGATGTACTTGGGAATGGTCAAAGGCTGTGGATGGCCCACGTAGCGAACATGGCAGGTGCCGAGAGGTTCCAGGAACTCTTCTGCTACCACTTCGGTCCCGCCTTCCACATGGACCAGTTCACCATTTAGGTATTGCGGGATCTTCCCAAGGGTCATATGAAGGCTGTGGTCCCAGGCAGCTCCTGCAAGTTCGGCAATGCTAACAACCCAGTAGAGGTAGATCTCCTCAACGCTGTCCAGACGGTCTGCATACCATTTCACGAGAACATTGTTGGTTCCTGGGTCAGAGCCCATACCTGTAAGAACAGTAATGCCTGCTTCTCTGGCCATTCTATCTATCTCAGAGTTGAAAAGAATCTCGGTTCCCTCGTAGTCATCACAGATATCGATATAGTTGACCTTTGCTTCAACAGCTGCCTTTGCTACAGGCACAGCAGTCTTGTAAAAGGGACCGGCACAGTTGATCACAACATCAACTTCCTTGAATGTATTCACCATTCCACCATGGTCATTTACGTCCATCTTAATCAGCTTTGCTTTTTCACTATCGCGTAATTTCGGTGCCAATCTTGCTGGGTCCGGGTACAAATCGCCCAGGATAACAGCAGTGACCTGTTGCTGTTTTATCAGGTCCCTGGCAACACCCTGACCCATACCGCCGGCTCCGCCTAGTACAAATGCACGCATATTTCGTTCCTCCTTCTTATTCGGGAATTATTCCGCACCCACAGGTTTCGTAAACTTGGGGCTTGTGATTAACCGTTCGATGGTCTCTATGACTCCGAATGGCCTTCGACTCGCTCCGGAAAGGATCGGACGCAGGGAATTCGCATAGTTTCCTCAGATTATGGGCTCTTCCCCGGCTGTAGGATTTATGAATTCACCGTCCAGTATCTCGGTGAGGACCCCGTGCAGCGCGCCCGGGGGATCGATGAAAGCGTACCGATTCCCCATGAGGCAGCGGGGGGTCCTATCGATGGTTTTCCGGCCAGCCAGGTGCAGTTCCTCAAGGGCCTCTTCCACGTTGTCAACCCGGTACGACATTAGAAAAAGGCCCTCGCCTCGGTTCTCCAGGAATCTGGCCACTTCACAGGTCGAGTTGGTCGGTTCCATGATCTCCACCGCCACGCTTCCCACGTAATAGCGGATCACTCGTATAGATTCTTCCTGAGCGACGTACTCGCATGCCGGTTCAAGCCCCAAAGTCCCTTCGTAGACCTCGCGGGCTTGGTCCACATTCCTGACGGCGATACAGATGTGGTCTATCTCTTTAACTTTCAACGAATGCCTCTCTCTCTATGGTTCGGTTTGCTCGGTACAACCCAGCGGGGTGCCCAGGCAAAGCTATTACTCCATTGCCGTAAGGGAGCCGACTTGAGCAGGAGAGTAGATCCTCCTGGGCCCCTGAATCAGTGGAGTAATGGGCAGCGAAGCCCTCACGTCTCTCTTGTGTGGGGCAGGCGAGAGGATTTCTTTGCGTTCAATCAACAAGGTGCCACTGAAGCCGAGTGTAGCAAGGAACACGCACTGTATTTTCCAGGATGCGGTGGTCAAAGACATTTCGGGCATCTTGGCACCAGTGAGGCGTGCATAGAGCATCCCCTGGACCTCTGAAAGACCCGTATCGTCCCGCTTATGACCGAAGAGAGGCAAAACCGTGGTCAGATTGCCGAAAAGGCAGGTATTTCCCGTTCCTGAGATTATCGCTCCGCGGTCTCCCAGTCAAGCACAATCTTGACCTCGCATTCATCAAAAAGGACTTGACAGAGAGACGACAGCCATGTTACCTGATTTGTGCACTGTATACAGTGCACCGTATACGCGCCGACAGCAGTTTTCCCAAAGAGAGGCCATACCAACCTGCGCACAGTCAAAATAAAGGGCAGAGGACTGGTGACTTCTGGCTCAAGAGACCTCGCCGACTTGGGGCGTCCGAAGGCAAGGGGTCTCCAGCTAGGGCATGCCCTGAGTAGCCTGAACGTGCGCACAGAGGCATCAATTATTTCCGGGGCCGTCCAGCAAGGCGGTCAACCGAAGGGGTAGCTATGGAATCCCTCAGAAATCTGAAAGTTCTTTCGTTGGAGCAGGCCACGGTCGTGCCATACCTCACCTATCGGCTGGCCATGGATGGTATGGAAGTTATCCGCTTGGAGCATCCGGTTTACGGCGACCCCAACCGCATGATCGGAGACAACGTACTGAATGAAGAGCGTATGAATGCGTATTTTCTCTGCATCAACGCGGGCAAAAAGGCGCTTACGCTCAACCTGGCGGACCCAAAAGGGCGGGAGCTGTTGCAGAAGCTTATCAAACAAATGGATGTTGATATCTTCGTCACCAATCAACTGCCCAAGAATTATCAGAAACTCGGCATTGACTACGAAATCCTTAGAGACGCCAAAGCAGATATTATCTGGATGGGAGTTACCGGCTTCGGTCCGGACAGCAACGAAGGTGCGTACGATCCTATTCTGCAAGCCCGCTCCGGCCTAATGGAACTCACGGGTGAACCGGACGGTGATCCTCAAGTCTTGGGCATCCCGCTACCGGACATGGGTACCAGCGAACACGCGTACGGCCTGCTGATGAAGGCCCTTTTCAATCGGGCCGTTTCTGGCAAAGGCGCCCGAATCGATTTGTCCATGTTCGAATCATCAGTCTCCTGGCTGACAGTTCCCATCACGATGACGGCCGCTTTTGAGAAAAGCATTACCCGCCGCGGGAACACCCACGAATTTTTCGCCCCTGTTTCGGTTTATCAAACCAAGAACGGATTCATTTATCTCGCAGTAGGCAACGACCGCCAGTGGAAAGCGATGGTGGCCCAGGAGCTTTTCAATTCCCTTGATCGGCCGGAATACGAAAAGAACATGGGGCGCATCAAAGATGTTACCAATTTGAACGCTGCCCTGAACGCCATTACCCGGGAACACACCTCCGAGGCACTGATTGAGTTTCTCACCTCAATAACCGTGCCTGTGAGCAAAATCAATTCCATCAGCGAAACCATCGCAGATCTCCTTGTTCAGCGGCGGTTGCTATCAGCCCACGATCCCAAAACGAAGACCAGCATCACTCTTGCGCCTCCGCCGAATATGACCTCCTTTCTCGAAAGCAGCGGGCGCGAAATGACATTCCCGCCTCGGTTTGGGGAACACAACAACGAGTATTACGGACGGTTAGGGCTTTCGGACGAACATATAGCGATGCTCAAAGAAGAGGGCGTCATCTAGCTCCGAGTAGCACTGCCAAGAGCAGGTTGCGGCCAAGCCAGAAAGATTATGTAATGAACATCATTGTATTAATCAAGCAGGTTCCCAACACCAGCGAAGTAAAACTCGACCCCAAGACCGGAAACCTCATTCGTGAAGGTGTTGAGACAATAATCAACCCCGATGATCTGCACGCTTTGGAAACCGCGGTTACTCTGAAAGAAACGTATGGCGGTACAATAACGGTTCTGACAATGGGCCCGCCCCAAGCAATGGACGCCCTGTCCGAGGCGATAGGCATGGGCGCGGATAAGGCCATCTTGCTTTCGGATCGGGCCTTCTCCGGTGCAGATACGTGGGCCACCTCTTACACCCTCGGAAAAGCGATTCAGCACATTGGGGATTACGATCTCATATTGGCCGGTCGCCAGGCCATCGACGGTGATACGGCCCAGGTCGGCCCTCAGGTGGCTGACTTTTTGGGTTTGCCCCAGGTGACCTATGTTTTCGACATCGAGGCAGTTACCACAGATTACGTAGTGGTCAAGCGCCGGCTTGAAGACGGTTACGAACGCATCCAATGCAGCTTGCCTGCTCTGTTGACAGTTATCCCCGGCGCAAAACATCCCCGTTACCCGCTCGTTTCCAGGCTGCTCCTGGCCTGCCGCGAAAAAGCGCCCATCAAGATTTGGAACGCCGCGGACATCCGAGTAACCACGGCCGAGATTGGTTTGGACGGGTCTCTTACCCAAGTCATTAGAACTTTCGCTCCAAAATTCGAACGCCAAGGGGAATTCTTGGAGGGCAGCACGTCCGGCATGGTGCAAAACCTCATTGCACGCTTCAAAGAAAACAAACTGATATGAGCGAGCGGAGCCGGAGAATCCTGACAAGTCAAGTCGGACTCTTCAAAAACAGCCGGTGGCTTCGGTTCAAGCAAGGCTCATGAATATACGAGGTGATTATGGCAATCTGGGTTGAAGTCGATCTTTGCGACGGATGTCGCCGTTGCACGCGAGCCTGCCCCTATGACGCCATGGAAATGAAAGACGGTAAGGCTCGCATCGGAGACCGCTGCACATCTTGCGGCGCATGCATGGATGCATGCCGCAATAAGGCGATCCTCACCGACGCAAAACCCAGAACCATACCAGATTTCAGCAACCACAAAGGCGTTTGGGTGTTTGCGGAACAACGCGGTGGTCAACTGAACCGGGTTTCTGTAGAATTGTTGGGTAAGGCCCAAGAACTGGCCAAAGAACTGAATCACAAGGTGGCGGCAGTCTTGATCGGAGACCAGGTGTCCGGCCTCGCTAAAACGCTCATTCAGTTCGGAGCCGATACGGTCTATCTGGCTGAGAATACGATTCTAAGAGACTATCGTACAGAGGCCTACGCTTGCGTTTTGCAGGAGCTCGTTGCTGCGCACAAGCCGAACATTATGCTCATCGGCGCCACCCACATCGGCCGCGATCTCGCCCCGAGGGTTTCCAGACGAGTCGGTTCGGGGCTGACAGCAGACTGCACAGAGCTTTCCATCGACTCCGCGGAAGGTATCTTGCTGCAGACTCGGCCGGCTTTTGGCGGCAATGTCATGGCAACCATAGCGAACCGATTTTCGCGCCCTCAAATGGCCACCGTCAGGCCGGGGGTCATGGAAGTAATCCCAACTCCTGACAAAGAAGGCACGGTAGTTACCCACGTTACTCAACTTACTGATGAGCAGATTGGTACCAAGATCTTGGAGATTGTGAAAGAGCCGAAGACACACGTGGATCTGGCCGAAGCAAAGGTTATCGTGGCGGGCGGAAGGGGTGTAAATGACGCTGCAGGGTTCGAACTCCTCAGTGACTTAGCTGCAGCATTGGGCGCGGAACTCGCTGGCACCCGTGTGGCATTTGAGGAAGGATGGATACCCGCCTCCAGGCAGGTCGGCCAGACCGGAGTCACTGTCCGGCCGGATCTTTATGTGGCCTGCGGCGTATCCGGGGCTATTCAGCATCGGGCTGGAATGATGGATTCCAAATTCATCGTGGCCATAAACAAAGACCCTTACGCTCCTATCTTCAAGGTGGCCGATTGGGGGATTGTCGGGGACTTGTTTGACGTCGTTCCAGAGCTGACAAAACAACTGCAAGCGGCCTGCCAAGTCATGTGCGACTAAGAGGCTGTTGCGTATCGTAATGCTGTCCTTGAAACGTGGCGCCATGGGGTCGATCGTCAAGGTTGTATGTACAGACTGCCAAGAAAAGCTTAGAGTCTCAGACTCCAAGGAGCCCGTCAGGTCGGCTGAGATGGTTGTGCGAGGCCGAGAGTACGCCGATCGTAACCATGCCTTGGGTTACGCAAAAGGTTCCTGGCACCCGATAAAGCATTTTACGTAGAAGGATATCTGTAATGATCAGGTCAAATCCGGAGGAACTGATTCGCAAGACTATAGCCCGATTTGTTGATGCGGAAATTATCCCGGTAGCCCAACAGCTGGATAAAGAGGGAGAATTTCCGAGAGAAATCTTTCAGAAGTTGGCGCAAATGGGGACTTTCGGAATCCGCTACCCGGTCAACAAGGGCGGTGCTGGCGGCAATACGACACTGTACTGTATTATCTGCGAAGAGCTTGCCCGAGGGCTCGTGAGCGTTGCCTCTATCACTGCAATGCAATGTCTGATGGGCACGAATTTTCTGTTTCACCATGGGACAGACGAGATGCGTGAAGAATATTTCTTGCCGGCAATGCGGGGCGAGAAAATCGGCTGTTTCTGTATGACAGAGCCCGATGCGGGTTCCGATCTGGGCGCCATCACGACGCGGGCCAGCGAGGTAGAAGGCGGGTATCTGATCAACGGCATGAAGACTTGGGTTACCGACGGTCCCGAAGCCAGTTTCTACACGGTCATGTGCCAGACCGATCCGAAAAAGAAGCTGCGGGGGATAGGGTATTTCTTTGTTCCTCGGCATTTCCCTGGAGTTTCGGTCAGCCCGCGGTTTGAGTGCCTGGGGACACGTACCACACCGATTTGTGAGGTGGCCTTCAGGGACGTTTTCATTCCTAAGGAGTACAGGCTGACACCAGAGGGTGAAGGGTTGAACTCCTTCCTCAAGATAATCGCCGAGATTCGAGCCATGACAGCCGCGTTGGCCGTCGGGTTGCAGCGGGCAGCCACGGACGATTCCATCAAGTACGCCAACGAGCGGGTAGCCTCAGGTCAAACCATTGGCAAATTCCAGCTCATCCAGGCCAAAATAGCCAATATGGCAACCAATCTCGAGGCTTCGAAGCTGTTGACCTATAAGGCCGCGGCGATGATCGATGCTGGCAGAGACGCGCTCAAAGAAGCGAGCATGGCGAAATATTTTGCCACCGAAGCCGCTTGCAGTGCCGCAGACGAATGTACACGCATTTTCGCGGGTTATGGGTATTCCATGGAATACTCGGCTCAACGCTACTTCCGTGACACGCGTTTCTTGCTCAGTGGCGGAGGCACGCATGAAGTGCTGCAAAGTAACATCGCTCGCTGGGCCGGAGTCTAGTTGCACGATGCGTCCATCAGATTTGAAACCAGAGTCAGAGCGGGTCCGGCCACCGGTGACAGGGGGCAGCACACGATGATATCCGACAAGATCGAGAGCTTCGCGGATGCCTTAAGGCCGTTGGAAAATAGAAAATCCGCGGGTGAGCACATCTTCGAGCATTTGAAGCAGGCGATCATCCGTGGTGACATTCCTGCCGGAAGTCGGGTCGTGGAAACCCGCATTGCCGAAACCCTGGGAGTCAGCCGCACGCCGGTTCGCGAGGCGATTCACAAATTGGAACGGGAAGGCTTTCTCTCGAAACAGGCACGCACGGGATTTTCCGTAACCGGAATGACGCGGGGGGATATCGAAGAATGCTTCGGCATTCGGGCGGTGTTGGAAGGCTATGCCGCTCGTCTGGCAACGATCCGGCACACTCCGGAGCAACTCCGGCCGTTGACGCGGAA
>JACRDE010000399.1 GCA_016212935.1 Desulfomonile tiedjei
CGAACCGATCATCAGGAGGTTTGCAGATGTTTCATGGCGCTCCAACAGGGACATACAACATTCCATCCGGTCCGTACCGGATGAACTTCCATCCGTGGTCCTTTTCTTTTGGGAAATTGTCGTTTAGTACCACAGGCTTGGGTGGATTCTTCAATTTGGGTTCGATGTTGTCAAATCGGAGTATACGATTAATCTCAGATACATACAAAGCACCGTCGCGAAAGGCCACTCCATTAGGGGAGTTCAGGTGTGATGCGATGACATGGACCTCGTCAGCAATACCGTCTCGATCGCGATCAAGTATCGCATGGACTTTTCCTTCGTCGCGTGTGCCCACATAGAGAACCCCGTTGGGGCCCACGCACATGGACCGAGCACCCTTTATGTTTTTTGCATACAGACTGATTATGAATCCGGGCGGAAGCGATATTCTGTCTAAAGCCAATCCTGCTCCGAGGAGCGAAGGCTGACAGAAACACGACACCGAAGCAAGACAGGTCAACCCCAGAAATGCCATTACCAATTTGTTTTTGGTCATTTGCACCTTCAATTCAGATTCATTGCTGGAAGGGCCTTTTGGTTCGCCTCCTCGGGACTCCTCCAAAACCTTTTAGGTACTGCAACTGCTTCTAGCAAATTGGAGAGGGTAACCGTCTCCTGGGTTCCGTCAGAATTCTGGAATGATAATCTGCTCTGTTCAACGTAATCGAGAATTTGTCTGGGGCTATCCTCTATTCGTTTCTCACGCACATTTTCATTGCCTTTGACTGCAAGTGTGGTTTGCCGTACGATACGATAGACTAGTTATTTGTGATTCCCCCCACGAGGCAACTCTTGCCTCGAATTTCCTCTCGGTTTTCGGAGGTCCACATGACGGACCCTGATGGCACCAAGACTCAAAAGGAAGTCTCGGATGAACTTGCGCGACTGCGACGCCGACTCGCTGAGCTCGAAGACTCTGAACTCAAGTGTCGCATATCAGAGGAGGCTTTGCGCAAAAGCGAGGCTAAGTACAAAGAGCTTGTGGAACTGCTGCCGCAGATTGTCTATGAGATAGACGTGCAAGGGAATTTCACCTTTGTGAACTGTGGCGGACTAGCCGCTTTCGGCTATCGGTCCGAAGATCTCGCAAAAGGGATCAAGGCGCTTGATGTAGTGGTCCCTGAAGACCGGGAAAGACTCGCCAGGAACCTGGGGCAGGTGATGCAAGGCGCAAGAATGAGCGGTACCGATTACACCGCACTGAGGAAAGACGGCTTCACGTTCCCCATCCACGTGTACTCCCACCCCATTGTACGAGACAACAGCGTCATTGGTATCAGGGGCGTCTGTGTCGATGTGAGCGACTTGCGGCGAGCTCAGCAGAAACTATGGATAAAGGACAGCGCCATTGCGTCATCGATTAACGCCATTTGCCTCGCAGACCTTGAGGGTAACTTGACCTACGTGAACCCCGCGTTTCTGAAACTCTGGGAATATGACGGCATCAAGGAAGTGTTAGGAAAACATCATACGGAATTGTGGCACCTCGCAGAAAAGGGAGAAGAAGTCGCTCTGGCTTTGTCAACTGAGGGATGGTGGATCGGTGAGCTGGTGGGGAAGAAGAAGAGCGGAACGCTATTCGATGCCCACGTTTCGGCGACCATGGTCACGGACGCCATGGGTGAACCGATTTCCCTGATGGGATCGTTTCTCGACATTACAGACCGCAAGAAGCTGGAGGAAGAGCTTCGGAGAAGTGAAGAACGCTTTCATGCGGTCTTTCAAGGAGCGAAGGACTGCATTTTCATAAAAGATCGATCTCTGAGATATACCCTCGTGAATCCAGCGGTTGAGAAGCTGGTTGGTCTGAGGGCATCGGAAATAATCGGACGGACCGCAGAGGATATATTCGGAAAAGAAACCGGAGAAATCATAAAGGAAATAAACCTACGCGTCTTACAAGGACAATCCATCGAGCAGGAGCAGATCAGGCAGGTAAAGGGGGAACGACTTACTTTCCACGACATCACTGCACCGCTGCGTTCCCCGAATGGCACTATTGTCGGAGTGTGCACCATCTCTCGCAACGTGAGCGAACGGCGTAACACCACACGGGTACCGAGAATCTCTGTGAGAGAATACCCGTCTCAAGCCATGCGGGCTACCCTCGAGAGAGCCCGCTTCGCAGCAGCGAGAGACAGCATAATCCTTATCTGTGGTGAGAGCGGCAGCGGCAAAGACTATGTGGCCCAGTGGATACACAACCATTCTCGGCGCACGAGCGGTCCGTTCTTCGCCATTAATTGTGCGGCGCTGCCTCAGGAACTTGCAGAGTCGGAGCTTTTCGGCCATGAACCGGGGGCTTTCACCGGGGCACGGGCCCGAAAAAGAGGCCTTCTGGAGCTTGCTGAGGCAGGGACAATCCTTTTGAATGAAATCGGAGAACTCCCTCTGGCCTTACAGTCCAAGCTGCTCACGTTCCTCGACACCAAGTCGTTCGTGCGTGTGGGCGGAGAAAGGAGCATCCATATAAACGCGCGCCTTATTGCAGCCACCCACAGAAACCTGGAGGAAGAGGTCACTGCTGGGCGATTCCTGCCGGCGCTTTTCTATCGTCTAAACGTCTTTTCCGTCAACGTGCCGTCACTGCGCAATCGGATAGAGGATCTGCCCATGCTGTGCGAAGAACTCATGTCGGCAATCGCGCTGGAAATGCAGCTTACAGAAATTCCTGTGATCGAACCCTCCGTTCTGAGAGGTCTTTCTCGGTATCTCTGGCCGGGAAATGTCAGAGAACTGCGGAACGTGCTTGAGAGAGCCCTGATGCTGTGGGACAAGGGGCGATTTGAGCTGATCATTCCGATGCTGGCCAAAGGGCCTCAAGACTGGTCGCACGCTGTCAGCTTTCCGCGGGGCCGAAGCTTACACCAAGTTACCGACGAGATCACCGAATTGCTTTGCAAGGAGGCTCTGCATCGTTGCAAAGGCAAAAGAAAGGAAGCGGCGCAAATTCTCGGCATATCTCGCAACTCGCTGTATAGGTACATGAAGCGGTTCTCTATCGAGCCCGAAATTGGTACAGACAACTGATAGATCTGACCGATTCTGGTACATTGAACCCTGCATCGGTAGCCTCTCGGTTGGTTCCCTGTGACATGTGTCACGTTTTCGAGCATACATCCTTCTTCCTCTCCTGGGATATACATACTCGCTCCACGATCCTTTGACAGGTAACATACCGCTATTACTAGCTAATCCTCTTAATTCTCCCAATGAAACCATTTGGCACAAAAAATGCTACTCAGCTTATGCGGGCTTGGGCGAGAAGAAAGAAGGATCGGGGAGAAATTTCTTGTTACAAGAGCTTCCCTTAATACTAATTCGCATTCCGTCAGGGAATTCTGAGATGCGGAAAGTTCGACATTCCCGCGCAGGAGGGAAGCCAGAAGCGTTACGGCAAGCAAACCTGCATTTCCGTCTCCGCGGGGATGACAAGTTAGCAGACTTTTGTGCGTCCTCGATCCTGTATGACTTGCTTAAACGCACATTGGTTTATGCCCTGCTTCGTAAGCGAAAAGCCGCAACGCCCGGTTCGGGTACGCTCTTATGGAGCGCGCTCTTGGTACGCTCAGATCGGCGGCAAGGGAAAAGAGACTGGCTCTGAATTTCACACAACACTTTGCACTCGCGGGGCCACATGTTCAACGATTCTGAGGGGGAACGCCTACAAGCATCCAAGTCCACTGACCCTAGGGCTGTTGGCCTCGACGAGGGTTTCCTCATTATGCTTGGCCACCTTATTGAGACTGCCCTGTCGCTATCAGCGTGCCTTTCCAGCGCGGATGCGGGCCAAATGAGCCGGTGCGAAACGCTGGCAATGGAGGTGCGTGAACTGGAAAGGTCCCTCACGAGGCGACTGCTCGCCTCACGTGAGGAAGGGGACCGTTTCAAGGCTCTCATCCGTCTCCCGTTTTTGCTCCTCAGGATCGAAGAAAAGCTGGACTACATTCTGAACTGTTGTCGTCTCAAGTGCAAAGAAGGAATTTCCTTTAACGGCAAAGCCGAAGCCCATCTTCAGCAACTTATCGCGATTCTCGTAGACATGATGAACAACCTCAGGGATGCGTTCAGTGTCTCCGACGCACTTCTTGTAAAATCCATAATTTCAGAGGGATGCGAATTGAGCCGAATTATCAGGGATTTCCGATCGGCCTATTGGTGTCGGCCCAGGATCGGGCCTTTGGCACTTCAAGCGACTGCCATATATCTGGATATTTTGGATGCTGTCAAGTCCGCAAACGAAGATGTTGGAAACATATGTACGACGTTACTCGAAATTGGAACAATCCCGGCGGCTTCCGCGAAAGTTTCCGAGAGGATCGACACAGGGAAATTCCAGTGAGCCGTGCACGTAGCTGGAGGGGCGTCATGAACAACAGCGACAAGATCGGGTCAGTGATGGTGGTCGGTGGCGGAATAGGCGGGATTCAGGCCTCGCTGGATTTGGCCGAATCCGGTTTCAAAGTGTACCTGGTGGAGAATCAGACTGGAATCGGCGGTCGCATGGCCCAGCTCGACAAGACTTTTCCGACCAATGACTGTTCCACATGCATCTTTTCGCCGAAGATGCTGCAAGCGGCGCAGAATCCGAACATAGAAATTCTCTCTTACAGCGAAGTGGAAGAAGTTCGAGGGTGGGAGGGCCATTTCAAGGTCGTGGTGCGTCAGAAGACTCGATACGTCCTACCCGATCGCTGCAAAGGATGCGGAGACTGTGCAGCGGCATGTCCGGTGCGCCTGCCGAATCAATTTGATCAGAACATGAGTGACCGGGCGGCTATATACCGTCTCTTTCCCCAGACTGTTCCGCAGACCTTCGTCATAGAGAAGGCGGACCGCCCTCCATGCGTGCAGGCTTGTCCTGCCCACGTTAACGTGCAGGCTTACGTGCAGCTAATCAGTCAAGGTAAGTATTATGAGGCCCTGGAGCTAATTTATGAAAAGGTACCTCTTCCAGGAGTATTGGGAAGAGTATGCCCGCATCCCTGCGAGAATGCATGCCGCAGGGGGGAAAAGGATCAGCCCGTTTCAGTCTGTGCGTTGAAGCGCTTCGTGGCTGATCAGTCGGATTATTCCATTCTCAGACATCCCAAGATTACCCCTCGTGAAGAAAAGGTCGCTGTGGTAGGCTCGGGTCCTGCCGGTCTGTCCGCTGCATACTACCTGGCCCTGGAAGGGTTTCAAGTAACCATCTTCGAAGCTGCGGCCGTGCTTGGCGGCTGGTTGCGGCTGGGGATTCCCGAATACAGGCTTCCCCGCACTGTGCTAGAAAAAGACATTCAACACATCCTCAGCCTCGGAATTAGCCTAAGGACCAATGCAACGCTGGGCGTGGACTTCACTCTGGAGGACCTGAAAGTTCAGGGATTCAAGGCCACATTCTTGGCCGTGGGCTGTCAGAAGGGAGAACCCCTGCCTATACCGGGAGCCTACACCGAAGGCGTGATCCAGGGCGTGAATCTTTTGCGCGACGTGGCTCTAGGAGTCCACACCGGCGGAATAGAAAGGGCCGCAGTCATCGGAGGCGGCAATGTGGCAATGGACGCTTCGCGCACGCTGCTGCGTCTCGGGGCGGGGCGGGTCACCGTTCTGTACAGACGATCGCTGCAAGAAATGCCTGCCTCCCAAGAAGAAATAGAAGCTGCACTGGCGGAGGGTGTAACCATCCAGTATCAAGCCATACCGCTTGTGATCCGATCTGCAAGAGGCAGAGTCAGCGGCATCACATGGGGAAAGGCTGAACTGGGTGAGCCGGATGAATCCGGCCGTAGAAAGCCGATTCTCATAGAAGGGTCTGAGTCTGTCCTTGAAGCTGATACCATCGTGCTCGCGATCGGTCAGATGATCGACCCTGACCTGTGGCGTCGGCTCCCTGGAATCGGGAGGACAGACAGAGACACGATTCACGTGAACAAAACGACAGGCTCCACGATTGTCGACGGCGTGTTTGCGCATGACGTGTTCGCAGCCGGAGACGCTGCAACGGAACCCGCCACCGTTGTGGAAGCAATAGCAGGAGGCCGTGAAGCAGCACAGTCCATATCGAGGTACCTCAAGGGCGAGGACATGACCGCAGGCAGACAGCAAGAATTCCCGGTGAATCCAAAATATCGCCCCATACCTGATGGTCGCCCTCGAACAAGAACCAGGGGGCCGGCATTGCCCGTGGCGGAACGCAAGAACTTCCAGGAAGTCGAGCTTGGGCTTGCCGAGAACGATGCCTTGCAGGAGGCCAGCCGCTGCATAAGTTGCGGATTTTGTTCCGAGTGCATGGAGTGCGTCAAAGCATGTCCTGCGGATGCCATCGATCACACCATGGAGGCCAAGAAAGTGTGTGTGGATGTCGGCAGCATCATTCTGTCCACCGGATATGAAATGATAGACCCGTCCAAGATCCGAGGGGAGTTTGCGTACGGAATGGCGGCCAATGTGCTCACCAACATGGAATTCGAGCGCATGCTTAGCGCTTCAGGCCCCAATCAGGGAGAGATCACGCGGCCGTCAGACGGCAAACACCCCAAGAAGATCGCGTGGATACAATGCGTAGGCTCGCGAGACCCCCAAAAAGGACTGGCCCATTGCAGCTCTGTATGTTGCATGGCCTCTATGAAAGAGGCGGTCATTGCAAAAGAGCATGATCCAAACATTCAACCAACGATTTTCTACCTGGATCTCAGGGCGTACGGAAAGGATTTTTACACGTACTTCCAGCGAGCTAAGAATGAGGGAGGAGTCAGGTTTGTCCGGTCACTTGTGAGTCGGGTGGTGGCAAACCCCAGGAGCCAAGATCTGGAACTAACTTATCTTGATGAGGCGCAGCGACTCCAGACCGAAACCTTTGACATGGTTGTCCTTGCTGTGGGTCTGCGGGTCTCTCAGGGGTCTCGTCAGTTGGCAGAAAAGCTCGGCGTGCACCTCAATGAGTCCGGCTTTTGCGCGACCACGTCCTTTGCGCCGGTTCAGACCAGTCGACCAGGAGTCCTAGTTGCAGGGATGTTACAGGCCCCCAAGGATATTCCCCAGACCGTGATTGAGGCCTCAGCAGCAGCAGGAATTTCCTGCCGGATTTTGGCCTCCGCACGCAACACGATGACCACAGCCCCCGAACTCCCGCCCGAAAAGGACGTCAGCGATCAAAGGCCAAGGATTGGGGTTTTCGTATGCAGGTGCGGGATCAACATTGCTGCCACAGTGGACGTATCAGAGGTGGTGAGAAGGGTTGAGAAGCTCCCTGATGTGATCTACGCAGGAGAGAACCTGTTCACCTGTTCTCAGGACACTCAGGTTCAAATCAAGAAAACCATCGAGGAGCACGACCTCAATCGCATAGTGGTGGCCTCGTGCACGCCTCGCACGCATCTGACGCTGTTCCAGGAGACCGCACGCGGAGCAGGACTGAACAGGTACCTTGTCGAGATGGCCAACATTCGTGAACACTGCTCTTGGGTTCATATGAAGGAGAAAGACAGGGCAACGGAAAAGGCAGTCGACTTGATTCGGATGGCCGTGGCTCGAGCCCGCAGGCTGGAACCGGTTTGGAATCAGCAACTTCCACTGGTTCAGTCTGCACTGGTTATCGGTGGCGGAGTAGCTGGAATGACAGCGGCTCTCGACATTGCGGCTCAAGGGTTCGCTGTCGATTTGCTGGAAGCCACCGGCCGGCTCGGCGGGAATGCCTTGCGACTCTCCCGAACTGTGAAAGGAGAGGAGGTTCAACCCTTCCTGAATGAGTTGATCCAAAAGGTGAACGAACACGAGAGCATACACGTCCACTATGACGCTCGCATCACCGAGATTCAAGGCTTCGTAGGCAATTTCAAGACCGTGATCACCGAGAACGGCAGCGAACCCCTGGAGATCGAGCATGGGGTAGCAGTCGTGGCCACCGGGGCAAAAGAATGGAAGCCTGACGTCTTTGGATACGGCTCCGATCCGCGAATAAGGACGCAACTGGAGATGAGTGAAGCGATGGCTGCTCGCGATCCGTCAGTGGTGTGGGCGGACTGCACCGTCTTTATCCAGTGTGTAGGCTCCAGGTGCGAAGAGCGCCCATGGTGCAGCAAAGTGTGCTGTAATCACACCATCATGGAGGCTCTGGCCTTGAAAGAGAAGAACCCCAGAGCGAGCGTATACGTGCTGTACCGGGACATGACGACGTATGGCCTTAACGAACCGCTCTACGAAAAATGCCGAAGATCGGGGGTAAGGTTCATTCGTTACGAGCCTGAAGATCAGCCAGTGGTGCAAGTCGGCGAAAAGGTGATGGTGACCGCGAAGGATCCGGTTGTGTGTGAGACCGTGGCCATGGCAGCCGACAACCTTGTGCTGGCTGCTGCTATCGTGCCGAACGACTCCAACAAGGAGCTCGCCAAGTTCTTCAAGATACCCTTGCACCAGCACAACTACTACCTGGAAGCCCACATGAAGCTTAGACCGGTGGATTTTGCCACGGACGGCGTTTTTCTAGCTGGGCTGGCCCATTACCCGAAACCTTTGGACGAGACCATAGCCCAGGCCGAAGCCGCGGGATGCCATGCTGCCCAGGTTTTGGCGCGCGGATCAGTGGAGGTTGCCGGGAGTGTATCGGTGGTCGATCAATACTTGTGCAGAGGTTGCGGCCTGTGCGTTGACACCTGCCCGTTTCACAGTCCACAGCTCAAACAAGTGGCGCCTGGTGTCTTCAAATCTGAAGTGAATCCCGCTCTGTGCAAAGGTTGCGGCATCTGTGGTGTGGTTTGTCCCACTGGAGCGGCACAGGTCCGCCATTTCAAGGACGAACAGATCGGTGACATGATAGAAGCGGCCCTGCAATAAGGGTTGGGCTCGTCACGCTCGCGGGCTTGGCCTGTGGAAACAAAGTTTCGATTCGGCCTTGTTTCGGTCAACCTCAGAGGAGATATCGGGGAGGGACTTCTTGCGAGAAGTTCCTCCCCCAATCTTACCGATTTGAAAGCAAATTCGTATCATACCAGTCCTCGATCAAAGAAGGTCCTCCAGCTGGTTGCTGCTTTGAACCGGCATTCCTATGAACGGCTAAATGCAGGCCCTACAGCGACGATTTCATGTTTCGCTGCGGCGTGCTCGGCCATGTCGGTCAGTATCAGGACTCTTCGAGAAACTTCTGCGGCAGCTCATCTCCTATCAGCGGAAGATCAGGCATAATGATCAGCGTTGAAGTTCCATGAGCCAGCACTCGACCTTCTTGGTCGGTGACTTCCGCTTCTCCCAATCCGAGCGTCTTACCCAACTTGATTTTTCTGCCCTTGGCTATGAGCTTGCCATTCCTGGCGGGCGCAAGATAATTGAGCTTCAAATCCACTGAGGTCATCCCAGAGCTTTCATCCACTTCGCCGAACAACGCCCAGAAGGCAGCTGCGTCGATGATGGACGAGAACACGCCCCCGTGAACAACTCCGAAAGGTTGAAGATGCTTTCCTTCAAGAGAAATCTCAAGCAACGAGCGGCCAATGTCAAAATCGAGCAATTTCATCGACAACAAGCTGAAATAGGGACACTGATTGACATTTGCCCGGATCGCTTTCACATATTCGGGGTTGATCTTCGGCATGTAGTCTCCTTTGCCGCGTTCTGGGTTCGGGAGCGACTCGGACTCGCTCCAACGACCCAACCACAGGTAAACGCAAGAAGGACCAATTGGACATGTTCATTTGACCCGTATTCAAGCGGATAATCGCAGTGATCAGTGTTTTCCCGCGTTCATACATGGGCCGATTGAGGAAGCTTGCGCTTCACATAGAAGAAGGAAAACGCCAAAAGATACAGTGCGATGGCTAACAAATAAAGAAACCCGAATCCGAAATACATGGAATTATATTCAAGAATGCCACCCGTTATTGCTCCAATGAGATTGATGGCCATCACGCTGGAAATGTCTTTTGCTTCGCGCAGCAGGGTGGAGAAGACCACCCCGGAGAAAAAGATCGGGCATGTGAGAAGCATCACTGACAACGCCTTGCCCGAAATAGAAGAACCAAAGCCACCGTGGGTCGAGGATAGGAACCCTATGGCCAAGCTGCTCAGCAGGAATACAAACCAGATGACTGGAGATTTCAGCACAAAAAAGCGCACGGCATAATTTGCCAGGAACGCCATGAGCAGTATGCAGGAAATGACAATCCCGATCACGTGCCACGTGTTCCCGAAAGCCAGCCCCAATTCTGTTATCGCTTTAGTTTCAACAAGCATGAAGCCGGCTCCGAGAAAGAAGAAGCTCCAATTACCGAAGGTGGGGCCTTGGTGCACGAAATTATAAGTCACAGTCACAGAAAGAAAGAGTATTATGCCCAATATCCCCAGGTAAGATATTGGAAAAACGCGCTTCGGCATGTAGAAAAACGGCCAATCATCGGTAGAGATATCAGAGCGAAGATGTTCGTCGTCAGTCTCGTCGGTAATATCGCGAAACCCTGATTTTTTAAGCAGATCTCCATCAAGGGTCAAGTCTTGGTCTCGTCTCTGCAAATAGATCACCGAACCGTCATATCCGGCTTGAATGCAAACGGGACCCTTCCCGCCCATTGCCTGTTTCATCATAAGATAGATCTTTCGCCCCATTTCTTTTGTCAAAACGCAGAAAGACAAGCTCATTAGCCCTCCTGGTTTCAACCGCCTTCGAGCCTCCTCGAGACCTTCAACCGTATAAACGAAAGAATCAAGCCTGACGCTGGAGGCATGGCTCAAGAGGGTGTGTGAATCCAGCAAGCCATATACGATTAGGTCGTACTGATCATCAGTCTCACGCATGAATGTGCGGGCATCCGTCACCACCGTGCGGACACGCGAATGCTGATAAGGCTGCTCCGGGTGATACAATTTACCCAACTCGAGGATTGCCGGATCGATCTCAATTGCATCGACATGTTTTGCACCTGATCGAAGAGCTGCAGCGACATCGTTCCCCGTGCCTGCTCCAACCACGGCCACGCTGAACCCGGTAGAACCGTAGATCTTGTAAGGCAGCTCATAATAGTCCGCAATGCTCCGGAGCCTTGTGTCAGTCTTTAGGTTCGAGTTTGATGACGATAAATCATGGACTCTTTGAAAATAGTGGCCCCCTGCCTTGATAGACATAAGGCCCCTTTCTCCTACGCCGCGCTCCAACACTTGGTATGGAGTATGAATCCTCTCAATGCCTGGAACGATCGGCCATGCAAGAATTGCAGTCGCTGCAAAAGCCGACAATGCTCCAAAAAGCATAATCCGAACACTGAATGTGAAAAAGAACAGC
>JACRDE010000404.1 GCA_016212935.1 Desulfomonile tiedjei
AAGCCCAGTTTTTCTTTAATGGATTTGGTTGACACCACTGGTGCATGCATGTCCATCACGAAAGCACTCATACCCCGGTGTTTGGCTTTCTTATCAGTCATAGCAAACATCACGGCCATATCCGCGACCGGCGCCCATGTGATCCACATCTTGCGACCGTTGATCACGTATTCATTGCCGTCCTTCACCGCGGTTGTAGTCATGGCGGCCGTGTCCGAGCCTGCATCGGGTTCGGTAATCCCGAAGCATCCCAGCATCTTTGCCGACATGAGTTCGGGAACGTATTTCCTCTTGATCTCTTCACTTCCCCACTTGAGTATTGAAAGCGAAGTACCCATCGTCTGCATATTGAAAGCCACACGGAGGGAGCCAGACGCTCGGCCTATTTCTTCGGTTACTATGGCGTGAGCCAAGTAACCCATGTTATTTCCGCCGTATTCCTCGGGGATAGGACAGCCGAAAAGACCCAGTTCAGCCATCTGCTCCACAAGTTCCCGCTGGAATCGATGTTCGTTTTCATCTTTGTCCACCACGGGCATGATTTCTTTTTCGGCGAATTTCCTAACCATATCTCGGAGCATTATATGCTCTTCAGTTAGTTCAACATCGTATTCGTCGCTCATGCACTAAACTCCTCCACAAGAATTATCCGGAACCACCGGCCCCGGGTGAGGCGAAGGAACGCGTAGCCGCTTTCAATACGCCGGATTTGCTATTCATCACGCGAGAACAATATCGTGAACATAAGTATCAAATACCTGAACAAAGCGTCAAGCCTAATCGAAGTAGAATCAAGATTATGCCGAGGTTGTTGCCATTTCCGGGATCGAACGAAAATTCAGCCCACAGATCAAATGATCTTGAAAAAGCCACTCTGCTTCGATGCCTCAAGTTACCGAATTAGCAATTAATGATTATTCTACTCTAAACGATAATTGGAAGCAGAGAAAATTATCATATTCCTTCCCATATGGAGAAATGAATGACGGGCTTTGCTCAACCGTCAGAAAACGCTGGGAAGACGAGTTCAGTTGTAATCGCTGTGCTTGGCACTTGGCTCGCGTCCGCTATTCTTCTCGGGGCAACTGGAGCATTCGTTACGCCACCCGGGGAAATTCCGTTTCCGATCATCATCGGAGCAACACTCCCCATCATTATTTTTCTAGTGGCCTTCCGAGCGTCGTGTGCCTTTCGAGGCTTTGTTTGGGCCGCTGACCTTCGGCTCGTTGCCGGGATACAGGCCTGGAGATTCGCTGGGCTGGGGTTCCTGGCACTGTACGCGCAGGGCTCGTTGCCGGGGTTTTTCGCTTGGCCAGCGGGGCTCGGTGACATGGCAATTGGGCTTACAGCGCCTTGGATAGTGCTTGCCCTTGCCCAGAGGCCGGGCTTTGAAACCAGTAGATTATTCATGGTCTGGAATCTGCTCGGGATACTGGATCTAATCATTGCCGTCACGACTGGGGCTCTCAGCTCCGGTCTTGCTATGGGGATTTCCGGCCAAATCACGACTGCCCCTATGGCTCGGTTGCCTCTTGTGCTCGTCCCGGCATACCTGGTACCTATTTTCATAATGCTGCATCTGACAGTGTTTTTTCAGGCTACACATAAAAAGATAGTCCGGGAGGAAACTTAGAACTAATAAATGGTGGTGGCACCGTGAGGTAAATAGTTGAACCGGCCGGCTCGCACGTAAGTGATTACGTCAATGTGGAGCTGTTTAGCCATACCTACGGCCATGGCGCTCGCGCTGGACCTGGAAATGACGATGGGAAAGTTGCTGCCGGATGCTTTTGTCAGCACTTCGGAGGTTATTCTACCTGTAGTGAGGAGCAGTTTGTCCCGCGTATCAATCCGATCGAGAAAACAGTGGCCGACTATTTTGTCCACTGCGTTGTGGCGTCCAAGATCTTCCAGGATGACGAGTGTTTCATCCATGGTGGCGACAGACGCTGCATGCACCCCTCTGGTGATGCTGTAGATCCCGTGAAAGGTGTCCAGTTCTCGCATCCTCTCCAGGACAGTTGAGGCAGGCAGGCTCAAGACCGGACGTGTCTGGTCGCGAGGAGAACTGCCTGCCGCCACAGAAAAAACCAGCCCGCCTGCGCATCCCGACGTGAGCATTCCCTTGCGCTCCAGTTTCTCCAGCCGCTCTTCGGGAACGTCCAGCTCCATTCTCGCCAGTCGGTTCGGGTGGTCTATCACGCATTCCAGCACTTCAGAAGGTGACAAAAGCACTCCCTCGGACACCATAAACCCTACGAACAATTCACGCAGATTGCTGGGCAATGTTGCCATAGAAAGGATTTCCCGATCATTCACAAACAGCGTATACGGGACTTCTCTCGCAAGAAATATGTTCTTGGATTCCAGAACGCCTTTGTCGTAGCGTTTTGCGGGCATTTCGACTGTGAGTTTTTCAGCAGAATCGTGCGAGCTTCTGATCAAAAAGCAGCTCCTTTCCAGGTGTGGTTCAGGAATTCCCTTTCTTGTCGGATTTCTTCCCGGAATTCTCCGTGCTGAAGAGATCCTCGAACTGGTTATCAGTATATTTTTCGCAACGATTTCGCAGACGTGTGTAGCTCCACAGAAGTTCCAGGCCTTCTTTGGTGAGCTTGGAGCCTTCGCTTGTTCTTTCCACTATTTTGAAACCGCAACGCTGTTCCGTAGCACGTATTTTTCCCCAAACCGCGCGAAACGGCTGTTTCAGCTTTTGCGCTGCTTTGTTCATGGAGCCCAATTCCAGAATGGTCTCCAAAATTCTGAGCCTGCCTGTGCCGATTACAAGCTTACCCTTCTCATTTTCGATCCAGATTTTGGACCTTACTCGAAGAGCCATATTTCATTACTCCTTTTCAGCGGGGCGTCGTGCAGAGCTCCTGGAATCCGACATTCAAACGAATCCGTCTAGGCGTCATATTATGCCATTATAGTCTTAACCGCCAAGACGCCGCAATCCTTTTGCGGTTATACGGCTCTCCTGAAATGCTTAGAGGAATCCCCTCAAGGTGCCTGAGATTCGCTCGAGACTAAGTAGGTTGTGGCCAGGCAGGAAATAGTCAACGTGGGGCAGGGCGGTGCGCATGCCTCTGCAGGTCGGTTCGTATGAAGGGCCTCCAAGAAGCGGATTTATCCAGAATACCCTGTAAGCCCGACGGTGTATCTTGGCCATTTCGTGTTCCAGCAAGGCTGGCTCCCCTCGATCCCATCCATCGGAATGTATGAGCACGACCGTAGAGCTACCCAGAAGGGAATCCCCCCAATGATCGGTGAATTTTTTGAGGCTCCGGCCGATTCGCGTCCCTCCCGACCAGTCGCGGACGGTTCGTCCTATTTCCGCCATGGCCTTTCGGAATGGCAACCGGGCGAGCAAAGGCGTGATCCTGTGCAGGTCTGTGGCAAAAACGAAACTCTCCACCTTTGTGGGCAGTTGCTGGAGTTCTTTTACAAATCTCAGCATGAACTTCTGGTAGGCGTTCATTGAACCGCTGACGTCGCACAGGAAGACTAGCTTCTTGATCTTAGGTTTCGGACTAAGACCTGGAAGCTCGTAGATTTGTCCCCCGTATTTTACGTTACGCCTGAAAATACGTCTAAAATCCAATGATATAGCTGAGTTGACAGGGCGTCGTCTCTTTGAGGCACGCCTCAGCAGCGGCGCAGCGATTTCACGTACCAGCTTGGCCATCCAGTAATCGCGGCCTTCAGGGACGTCCCTGAAATCTTGTTGCCTGAGGATCTCACTGGGCGAATAAATAACATAAGGTTTGGCGTTCCAGGCCTCTTGCTCCTGGGAATCGGATACTCCCTCCTCCGAGAGGAACACTCCCTCATCCGGCGACTCTCCGTCTGGGCCTGAAATGCCCTGGAATTTCTCGCCGCGGCCGGATTCGTCTGTTTCAGTGTCTGCAGGGCGATTGACCCAGAATTCATGAAACAGTCGGTCGAATAGGGCCGATTCTTCCTGCCTTGTCAAGAATGTGGCTTTCAGGACTGTCTTGAAGTCGTCACGGTTTTCCAGCCCAACACAGGAGACTCCTGTCAGCGCGTCCATGACCGCAGGAATGGAAACCATGAATCCGTTGCCCTTGAGGACTCTACCAAAAAGGACGATGGATCCTGCGAGAGAATTCTCTGGAAAAATGCCTGAATTCTGAGCGGCCAAATTCGTTTCCAAAGGATCTGGTTAGTATCAGCACATCCTGCTGAGGACCTCGGACAACATGCAGTCTCTGAAGTCGTTCTGTCTCCACAATTCGCTAAAGTGCAGCATGTCTTCTCGGTACTTGAGGATGCAGCCGAGAGTCTCTTGAACGGTTTTCTCGTCCAGCGAATAGCGATCCAGGGCAAGGAGGGCTGAGGCCCAGTCAAGGCTTTCTGCCACACCGGGCTTTTTCACAAAATCTTCTTTGCGCAATCTCTGCATGAACAGCGCCACCTGAAGCGCCAGCCTGTCGGGTACCAGAGGTATTCTGGCTGCAATGATCTCACGTTCTTTCTCGGGGCTGGGGTAGTCGATCCAATGATAGAGACAGCGGCGTTTGAGCGCATCGTGAATGTCCCTCGTGCGGTTCGAAGTAAGAATCACAAGTGGTTTTCGGAGCGCTTTCAGCGTGCCTATTTCTGGAATGGACACCTGAAAATCCGAGAGCACCTCCAGGAGAAGGGCTTCGAATTCCTCGTCAGAACGGTCGATTTCATCAATAAGTAGGACAGGTTCTCTTTCTCGTGCGGAAAGAATAGCCTCAAGCAGGGGCCGCTTGATTAGAAAGTCCTCTGTGAATATTGTGCGGCCGAGCAGTTCTCTGTCGGTCCCGCATTCTTCGCCAAGTTTTATGGCAAGTATCTGCCTGGGGTAATTCCACTCGTAAAGGGCATGGTTGGCGTCCAGCCCTTCATAGCATTGGAGGCGGATCAGGTTGGTTCCAAGAACTCGGGCCATTACCGCGGCGGTCTCCGTTTTCCCTACACCAGGGTCACCTTCCAAGAAAAGCGGCTTCTTGAGATTCCACGCCAGATACAGGACGGTGGCCAACGAACGGTCAGGAATGTATTTCTCGTGCAAGAGACTTTGTTCTAATGATTCTATGGAATCGAACATTATTCTTTCCTGATGGATTGTGCCTTGGGGCTTCATTAGTTTGCCCTGATCCCGGTACTCAAGTTGAATCACCGGGACAGCGCCGGTCAACCTCCAAGAGTGCCGGCAACTCCTTCCTCTTGAGGGGTTGATTCTAGGGCTTCGCTGAGAACCGCGGCGGCTTTTCTCAGGTCTGCCTGGGTATGGTCGCTCATGAGAGTGAACCTGAGTCTGGCTGTGCCCTCCGGAACTGTTGGGAAACGAATTCCGTGCGCAAAGACCCCTCGTTCCAGGCAGAGAGTGCTGACTTTCATCGTTCGAGAAGAATCCCCGATTTTTACTGGAACTATGTGACCAGCGGCTGCTCCAGATGAAATTCCTGAGTTGACGAGTTCGTGAAACGTTCTCACGTTCTCCGCCAGACGTTCTCTGCGCTGGTCACCTTCTTCCGAGCTTATTATCTTGAGGGCTTCGAGCGCGGCGCAGAGAACACCTGGAGACGCTGCCGTGGTGTAGATCAAGGGCCGCGCCTTGTTGGTCAACAGCTCGATCAACGAGGAACTGCCCGCAACATAGGCGCCGCTTGTTCCTGCCGCCTTTCCGAGAGTGCCCATTTGTATCTCTGGCGCAATTCCACACTCTGCTGCCAATCCTCGTCCCTGAGGACCCAGTGCTCCGGATGCGTGTGCTTCGTCCACCATTAGCAGGGCGCCCCATCGGCGGCATAGAAAATCAAGCTCC
>JACRDE010000412.1 GCA_016212935.1 Desulfomonile tiedjei
AGTCGCTGTTGTCCTCTGATATTTGCGCAGGGTAGATAAGGAGCAAGCGTTCGACTTTGGCGAAATCCGGTCTTATCATGGGGTCTCATCAAACCTTTGTAGATTATTCTCAGCCTCTGGAGGCGTATGGTCCCGCCGAGCCATGTGATCCTGAGCAACGATTGTATCGGCCAACGTTCCATAAGGTGATAGATGTCCCGGAATTCTTTACCGAAGCGAATCCAGTCTTGCTCGATGGGAAAAAATTCCATCCGCATGCCATTCATGACATACCAGACAGAAAGACGACCTTACAAAGGCCTGACGGTCATCGTCTTATGGAACAATGTTGTCGTATTAATTCTTTCATGACGAGAGACACGTCGCTGAGACGGGATGATGAAAGCTTCTATTGGGAGGAGAAGGAGAACTGGCGTCATCAGAGATTGCTCTTGTGTCCTCTCAAGAGACACTGCTGTCCATTTTAGTCTCGCTACGGATACGGCAACTCGATTCCTTCTGCTTTTCTGGCAGGGAGGTCCAGTCAATGAAGAAAATAGCCACGCTTGTTGCTTGTTTGTGCCTCATGGCACCCTATGCGCATGGAGGCTCCGAAACCGTCACGAGTGAAACAAGGAGCCCGTCGGGAAAGCTGCTTTACAGGAGCAAGACCACGGGAAACAAGACCGAGGCCCGAAGCCCAAGCGGGAAGTTGCTCATGAAATCAAAGACCACCGGTAACACCACGGAAGTGAGATCCCCGTCAGGAAAGCTGCTGCAACGGATCAAGGAAAAATAGACCTCTGTCCGATATTGTCTTGCTTCCCATGACGTGCTAAAAATCTCAACGAATTCGCAATCTATTTTGGGTAGTCATGAAGGGGGTCGGGAGTGAACCTCACTATTCAAAGTTTGGCAGAAATCTGCGGGACGCATGTTCTTACCGAGAAGTGGCTGATAGCGCCTTCACTGAGAGCAGGCTACCAGTGGCTCGATTCTGTTGCCAGGACCGGCCAACCGGTGGTCAATGCGCACGTCCAAACCGTTGGTGGATTGGCCATAAAGCTGTCTAAGCCAAGGCTGCGAAACAAGGGCCTCAGCCGCTTGACCAGCCAAGGCGCCATAATACTAGTCGACCAGATTCTCAATCGCTTGGTTGAGCAGGCACCGGGCTATTTCACAGGGTCCAAGCCCTCCCTGTCGCTCTCCCAGAGAATTTTCTATTCGATCCGCGACCTCAGGCTCGCGGGATTGGACGAGTCGGCTGTTGATCCCAGCTTGTTCGAGGCAATGGCCAAAGGGCAGGAAATCATACGCATTCTGGAATCGTACGCGAAGGAATTGAGGGACCTGAAGCTCGCTGACTATGCTGATGAGATCGACCTTGCAAGAGAAAGTCTGGCTGATTCTCCGAGTGCTCTCGATGGGGACGTACTCGTCATCCTGCCCGAAGATATAGATGCCAGCATCACCTTGAAAGAGAAGCAGCTTCTGGAGTCCATACCGATCCAGAAAAAGGTGGCGCTCCCAGTTGATTCCCCGGAAAGTATCACGCAGGATCGTCCACTTGACAACTCGCGTTTGCTCCGGTGGATTCGGGAGCCTTCCAAAGCGCCGAATGCAGGCCCTGACGACGGGACTGTTTCCATCTTCAGTGCCGTGGGCGAAGTCAATGAGGTCCGAGAGGTGTTCCGGAGATGTCTGGCGCAGAAGGTCCCTTTGGATGAAGTGGAGCTTCTTTACACCGACCGAAACGCCTACGTCCCTCTCATTTACGAACTCGCTGCTCGGCTGAAACATGAATTCTCTTCAGGAGAAGGCACAATCGCAACGTTTGAAGAAGGAATTCCAGCCACCTATTCGCGGCCAGGCAAAGCTTTGACTGCGTGGACTTCGTGGATTCGGGAGGGCTTTATTCAATCCACGTTTGTGAAGATTCTTGAAGAAGACGTTCTGGTATTGCCCGGAGAGCCGACCGACGTCCAGCGTATGCTGATGGTGAGACTATTGCGATCGGCCCAAATAGGCTTAGGCGAGGACAGATACTTGCCTCCGTTAGAAAGCCTCGTGAGACGCTGTGATGCGAAACTGAAAGCCTCCGAAAAGTCTCCGGATGATGACAACGGCAACAGCGCTCGCGAACGTGCCATGCTCGAAAACAAAGCTTGTGCCGCCCATTCTCTTAAGGATATTGTCAAAGTACTTCTCGCCCTTACCGTACCTCAAACCCTTCCTTCACCAGTGAAGACGCCGTCAGCCGTGGCTGATGCAGA
>JACRDE010000413.1 GCA_016212935.1 Desulfomonile tiedjei
GATTCTTTTCAAAAAGAGTGACTTCCTGCAAAATTATTTGATTTTATCCCTGAATTATAATAGAGATATATAAGCTATTTCATGTTACACATTATGTATAAGTGTAAACAAGCTATTGATGCTATATAAATCAAAACTGTTTTTTCTATCGATAAAGTCGGTCCTCCTATTCCTCATTCTCCTGACCGTGGAACCCAGCCACGCTCAATTGTGGTCAGGAATGAGCGATCCTCTGGGCTACGTCTCAACGCACCTGCCCCAGATGGGCAACAAGGCACCCTCGGACTTAGGATCACTCTGGGGATGGTCTCCGTTTTCGTTCGCTCCCAGCTTCAGAGGAGAGCTAAAGGCCAGTGCCATGCTGGTTTCTCTGGAACGTGGGAAATTCTCCAATGCCAATTCGGGCGTGTCGCTTGACTTCATCAAGGATCTTGCGTTCGAGAAACAGGGATTTCTTGTTGAAACCATGGCGCGCACCCAGCTGAGCAGGTTCGCTTTGCGGTTGCATTATGAGGCGTACACGAAAAACCTGAGCGGGACCAGAGGCAGCCTTCAATGGCCCCAATGGAGGGTCGGTGGAGATTTGGACCTCATGGACTCCGGCGGCCTGCGTTTCGGTCTGAACATAGACTCAGTGTGGACGCAGCCCACGTTCAGCTACTCACTACCCATAGCAGGTAACGACCTGATAGTCTGGCCGAGGCCCGTGACAGTGGGGTTCCACGCTTCTTACAATCCTTCTGATTTCGAGTCGATAACCCCCAGTGTGGAAATTAGATATCGCCACCCTGCAGTGACCGGAAGCCTCGTTAAGGAACTGGAGATCGCTATCGGTGCAAAGACCCCCAGAAGCTCCAGAGGAACTTCCGGGCTCAGGGCCGGTTGGCGTTACACCTCAATGGAATACGATGTAGCGGACAGATTTATTGATGTGACTTGGTCTTCCTTTTTCGCCGAGTACGTCTGCTTCTTCTGATTGAATTCCCCAAAGGCCCTGCAAGAAAACTCACGAAAAGATCTGCCACCAGCGACGGGGCTTAACCACTTCTTCCAATTGTGGAAATCCGATTCCGTTCAGGATTGCCAGTGGTACATCGCACAACATTTGTTGGACCCTCGATTGCCCCACAATTCTGCTGGCATCTGCCAAAGCCTCTGAAAGGACTGGGGGTCTTGTCGTTACGGAATGAGCGTCAGTGGCAATCACGTGAACGAGCCCTTTTTTCATTAGAAAACGGGCAGTCTTGCAAGCATCCGGCCCGGCAGATCCGGTCAGACTGTCCGCTGAGATTTGGATTATCAGATCCCAGGGTTCAATGGAGCTCATCAGTTTGGGCAAGTATTCACGATCTCGCTGTATTCTCAGGTTCTTTTCAGGATGGCCCAACACTATTCCGTAGCCCGCCTCTTTGAGCAGTCCTACAAGCCTTTCAAAGCCAGCAGGGACATGCGCGTGTTGAAACTCCAGCAGCAAGTATCGTCCGTGGTTTAACGCCAAGAGCCTCCCTGCTAGCAGCAGTTCAAGTAATTCCGGGACTACCCGGATCTCCATCCCAGGAAGGATTCTCAGATCGAGTCCTTCTCTTTGCACTGCGTCGTTCAGGCTCTTTACCATACTCACGATGACATTCGGAGCAGTCACATGGTCGCCGTCAAAGGAATGGGGGGTTGCCACTATCACCCTTATTCCTTCACTGGCCGCAATTCGGCACATGCCGACACTCTCGGCCATGTCAGCGGCTCCGTCGTCTATTCCGGGCAATACGTGATTATGCAGGTCTATCATGGGCTCAGACTTCCCCGCTTTCCCGGACGACAATTGGATATGACTGGATCCACATGGATCGCACGGGAAAAGCAGTAGTGATCATATCACAGGCATCGTTCGAGAGAGCAATGCCGTTGCGCCATGTTCCAGCCTTTTCCACCGCAAGTCCTTCAGGAGTGCAGCGGAGATGGGAAAAGATATGCCGACCTGCTGTGAAATATAGCCGGTTGCGCTGGACGGAGTTGGTCGTTTTTTGGAGACAGGGGGAAGTCCCAAGCATATTGCCTTGCTAATTATCCATACATATGATAAGTTTATCTCATGAAGTTAAAGTAACTTTATGCACGATTGTGGTAAGCATGCTTAAATCCAAATCAATTATATCACTTAGGATTTTGACGGCCGCCCTTCTGGCACTCACCCTCGGCGGCTGCATCGGCCTCATACCCTCCCCCTTCAGGCCGTACCCAGGTCCGGTCAAAGGGCCACAGATGCACGACTTGGCCGAAGCGTTCGACATAGTCTGCAGAAATTATCGCCTCGGACCGGACGACCTCCTCAGCGTAAATTTCCAGACCGAATGGACCATTCCCGCAGGGTCGTACAAGCTTGACACCCTGGACGAGGTCGAGATCGAGTTCATTCTAGATCCGGAACTCAATCGCAAAGTCGTCATTAGGCCCGACGGCATGATAACGTTGCCGGGAATTGGAGACGTCAGGGCTGTATCGCTGGCTCCGGAGGAACTCGCCAGAAAAATTGAAGACAAGCTACGCCAGGCAAACATCCTAAGAAACGGTGATACAGATCCCAAGTTTCGAAACTACAAGATGGTCACAGTATCTGTGAGCCAATTCTATCAGAAGGTCCAGCGTCTCGTGGAATCTCTTACCACTTTGACGTCCGGACAGCAAACTCAGATAACTGTAAAACCAGACGGCACAATTGATCTGCCCCTCTTGAAGGACCGCATACTTGCTGCCGGCAACACCGTGTCCGATGTTGAGCGCACCGTCAACAAACTCTACCGCCGGGGGGAACTCAAGCACGTGGTTGCCTCTATGTCGCTGTCTTCGGCGAAATCTCGAAAGGTGTATATACTTGGCGAGGTAAACACCCCGGGTGCTTACGAGCTCAGACAGCCGATTACCTCACTGCAAGCGATTGCTCTTGCCGGGGGCCCCAAGCACGACACAGCCGATTTGACCAGCGTTATTCTTATCTCCAAGAACGTCTACGGGAAGCCCATCGGGCGGAGGCTGGACCTGAAACGCATTCTAGACGTGGGGGACATGTCTGCGGCAATACTTGTGAAGCCTTACGATGTGATTTACGTTCCTAAGACTTACATCCGTGATCTGAGGGTCTTCATGGAGCAGTATTTCTCTACGGTTGCTGAAGTGGGTTCTTTCGTCAACACACTTGCAGACATTGGACAGAAAAGTCGATAAAATGATCTGGATGTTCCTCTGGGCAGAGATGCCTCCAGAACTTGTGGTCCGGAGCTCAGGTTTCGATCCTTATCTGGGTGATTGGTGAGACATGGTCAGGTCGGCGCTGATCCTTCTTCTCGCAATTTCGTGGTTGCCAGCGACAGCGGAAGCTTTCAGCCTTCCGCTATCAGGGTCCAAGCAAAAGTTCGAGGCAGAAGATTGCCCGAGCAACGTGCGTCAAGCGCTCAAAGCGGGGAAACGGGATGCCTCCAGGTTCGCCACGCGGAACCCCCTCGGCACCTGGAGCGGTTTTCTGAGCACCGGAAGAGCCGTAATTCGCAAATGCTCCCCGTTGATGAAGAAGACCTACATCGAAGCCGCTCGCAATACCATCACCAAGAAGATAAAACGCAAGAGAGTCTTTACCCCGAAACGTTCACTTACCAAGTAGTCTAGAATGGGCGCTGTACAGCTCTACGAGCGCGTGACTCAACTCGTGTCAACTCCGTAACCGGCCCCTTTCGCCGAAAGAGAGGTTGTCCTCTAGTCTGTCGACTTGCAACAGTTTCCCCACAGTGATCCGACCGCGTTCCCCCCACCACATGTCCTTATACGCATGCGCATTCAAAGAAGTAAGATTGGGGGGACCCTCTTTAGTAAAGAGTTTCCCCCCACACCCCATATGCGCTAACTTGTGGATGTTCGGCTCTTTATCCGTCATTCCGGCCTTCGCCGGGGTGACGGTGTTGTAATTGGCTAAGTAGCTGAAATAACGTGAGCCCATTCTTTAAGTTAGCGCCTATGCCCCCACATATTTGAAAGCAAATCAGTATCAGTCCTCCGATCATCTTCCGTATCCGAACTCTGAACTTGCCAACGCTTGACCGCCTTATGACATGCATTAAGTTTCTTAATAGGAATTGAATTGTCTCCGAGGAGGTGTCCAAATGAAAGAGAGCATGGGCCCCAAATACAGTTGCTGCATTGAAGGATCCGCTTGCATGAAATTCCGGACATGGCTGGACGGGCGTTATTGCTACACCAACGGGGGAAAAATCGTTAGAGACTGTTCACAATGCAAGCCGTCTCCCTCGCGTTGATGCACTGACCGTTGCTTCCTGTCGGGCTCGGAAGCGCCGGGGAACTCCTGGCTCAACCATCTGTGCACGTTGAGCCATCAGAGTTCTCCAGCTTCATGTGCACTTGTTCCTTTGACGTCAAAGACGAGCCAAACAATCCCGAGCACAGCGCGATTCTTCAACAGCCCCCCAAGATGCCCTTCGTGTTTGCTAGTTGACCCAACGGCGCGGAATCTTGAAATAATTTTCTGATTGTGCTCGAAGCCCCTCACAAAGGGGCCTCGCAGTTTAGGCTACAAAAGCGCCCAGGATAGAATTCGTATGTTAAGCAAGTAGTGATTACAGGGAATTCAGGACGATAGTTCTTGATTTGTTTGGCGAAATCTATTACATTTCATGCTGGTCTTATGCTTGGACAACGGGAGAAATCCGGATTTGCTCGGACCAAAAACCGACCCTGTTGCTTAGCTGGAATCTCATGGCTAAGGGAGGCAATGTGATTGTTGAGTCGTGGGCCAGAACCGACACGGGAAGACAGCGTGCAACGAATGAGGACTGTCTCTACATAGATCCCGATCAGGAGCTTGTGCTGGTTCTGGATGGAATGGGTGGCCATCGCGCCGGAGAAGTGGCCTCGCGGATGGCTATGGAGACAATCGCTTCATTTTACAAGAGATATTCGAATGCCAGCGACGAAAAGCTGGATATTTTCGACGATTACGACAACACCTTTACATTTCAAGCCAATCTGTTGCGACAGGCCACTTTCATAGCAAATAGAGTGGTTCTGGAAAAGTCTATTCAAAGCGAAGAATATGTCGGCATGGGCAGCACGATGACGGGTATGGCGATTCACGACTATACAGTTTCCATGATCAACGTGGGCGACACTCGCATGTACCTGATTAGGAACGGGACCATCGAACAGATTTCTAAGGATCATACGTTGGCAGAGGATCAGGTCGAACGTGGTGTTATGAGCCGAGATGAGGCTCGAGAGTCCCAATTAAGACACATTCTTTCATCGGTAATAGGAGTGGACCCGCGGATTCGTATCCACATGGATGAGCTGGCCATATTTCCGGGAGATACGTTTGTTCTGTGTACCGATGGCGTGACCGCAGTGATGCAAGATCAAGAAATCCTCGAGGAAATCCTTAATGGAAGTCCTGGACCGGAAACCCTAGAGCGCATAATAGATCGAGTCAACGAACGGGGGGGGCCGGACAACACCACCTTGGCTCTGACTGTTTTTCACGAAGACCCCGAGGGGGAAAAGGAAATGGTCCCGATTGTTGAGCTGGACGCCTCCGATCCCTCGGTCGTGCACGACGTGAAGCAGCAAGAAGACGTGGAGGATATCGATGTTTAAGCTGGTCCTGAAGTTTCAGGATGCGGTTCTAGAGGAGTACACCTTCGAGAAGACTCCGGTTACCGTTGGCAGACGCGACGACAACGACGTGGTGATTGACAACATGGCCGTCTCCGGCCACCACGCTCTCATCGAAGAAGAGGAACCCAATTACTACGTATTGGTGGATCTTGAGTCCCTCAACGGGACCTTTGTGAACGAAAAAAAGATCGCGAGAGAACGGGTGTTCGATGGGGACACGCTCATTGTCGGAAAACACGTCTTAGACTTCATTGATTTGAGGCCCGAAGAGGAGCGTCCTCTGCGAGATTCGCAGATTCCCGACAAGCAGGCGGCTTTCAGGGACACGGTGATTCTCGACACAAAGGCCCAACAGGAGTTGCTGGCCAAACAAGCAGCGGAGAAAGGCTTTTCTGATGATAAGCCACCTGAACGGCCCAAGAAAATCGAGTTGCACGGATCAATTACAATCATATCCGGGGGCATTCCGCAGATAATTGATCTTACAAAGCGCCTGACTACCCTCGGTAAATCTGGTGATGCGGACGTGAAGTGTTCCGGAATATTAGTGGGAAAGACTGCCGCCTTGATAAACAAGAGGCCAAACGGCTATTTCCTTGCGTACGCGGAGGGTCTGAAGAAGCCGGAGGTCAATGGCGAAGCCGTTACCACCCAGATTCAGCTCCAGGACGGGGATGAAATAAGTATTGGCGGTACCCGCATGACCTTCAATTTGCGAGAGGAAATCCTGCTTTAGTCTCGGATCACTCGTATCTGGTATACACAACTCGGGAGCTCCTTCGTCTTTGAGCTTTTCTGAGAGACCTCGCTCGCAGCATTATGCCGAAAAGTAGCAACAATCCCAAAAGAAGCAAAGCCACACCAAGGGGCTTGATCCAGTTGGTGGGCTGAATCGGCTCCATGTGATTGATTTTCGCCGGCTCAGGACGGGGGATGTTCTTCTGTTCCTCTTCCACGGACGTCTCAAGAGAGGCGTTCGCAATGCTGGCGGGGTTCACTGAAAGAAGCTTGTCGTCGTGCTCAACTGCCATGGCTGAAGGGTTGTCATAGTAGAGCCGATAGCTGAGTCCCCGCGTGTAATTGAACACGATTATGCGCATCGTCGCAGTGAGATCGATCTTATCCACTGGACCCGGTTGAGACGAGCTGATCAGTTCGAGCTTTATGTACCTGAAGAGTTGCGACCTTACTATCGCCGTTAAGTCTTGTTTTGTTGCTTCTTCTCTCTGAATGCGAAAAACCGTACCTTCGTGGAATTTCTTCCAGACCTCTGGAGGAGAGGGCAAAGACGCTCCGGAAAGCACAAGCTTTGCAGAAAAATCGCGCACAGGAGTTGCAATTGTCAGCCCCCCCAGAGGATATCGCTTTTCTCCGAGATCTAGTACCATTGTGGTGGCATTGACCGAGGCATCCGTTCTTTTTTCTACTATTTTGAAGTCCAGGGGACGAGAAAGATGGTTCGCCGGGGGTGGAGGATAACAGAGCACTCCCTCTATTTTGAGTGGAGGCAAATCATCGTCGATAATCCTGAGATGGATGTACTGGAAATTGTTTACCGGGTGAACCAGCTTTAGGCTGTTTATGGGAATGGGGTTGGCCCTGTCCATGACCAGCCCGTCCACGTCAATGACATATTCCTCCTTAACGTTGTCAGAACCTCGGATCTCAACTTTTCGGACAAAGTCCCTGGAACTGGTCTGAAGAAGTACCCCCTTCGTGAGGGTCTTGGCGGACTTATCGATCCAAATATCGGTCCATTTTCCAGGATTTCTGGCCATTCGGAACACGCGCACAGGGAAGGGATTGAGTTCCTCGTCTCCCTGGGCTTCCAAGATGGTGTATTTCGCCGAAGATCCATCCGAAGCAACTATGCGAAGGTCGGCAAGATCGGGCCTGCACTTTTCCAGAACACTTGATTCTAAGGCTATCGCGGCTCGCCCATCAGGGTACTCGAGAGGAATGCGGAGCTTGCGATAACGTTTCCATCCGGAGAAATCGGATTCTCCTGCAGCAAGCCCGGCTGAAAACAAAAAAAGAACAAAGCTTGCCAGCACCACCATCCATGGGATATCTCGGGATCCGAAGGATTTTTCAGACACTATTCCCTCCACACGGATGCGGATTATAATCTCAGGCGATTGCAGGATCAACAAAAGGGTTGAATTTTGGTTCTACTGAACCCTCACTTTTTTTCGCTCCCTTTCAGGTGCGGATCGTTTGGAGAGTGATGCTGCAATTCGCTTGCGGATGAGTTAATCTTTGCGCATGAAGGTTACAACGATGTTTTGTTCGGAACTGGAGTCTAAACGGGAATGGAAGTGATCACCACACATGTCAACGCTGATTTTGACGCTTTTGCTTCCATGGTTGCAGCCAAGAAGCTCTATCCGGATGCGCTTGTGGCATTTCCGGGCTCACAAGAGAAGAGCCTACGAGATTTCTTCATGGAATCAACACTTTATATTCTCTCGATAGAGCGCGCCAAAGACATCGATTTGGAAAAAGTCGATCGGCTGATTCTTGTGGATACGCGCCAAAAGGGCCGGATAGGTCGATTTTCTGGCCTAGCGGATTCTGAAAAAGTGCAAATCCATATTTACGACCACCATCCGGATTCTGAAGACGACATGAAAGGTCATGAGGAAATAATCCGTGAAGTCGGAGCAACCGTTACCATACTGATTAACGAGATTCGGGACAGGCGAATTGAAATTACCGCGGAAGAGGCTACTGTTCTTGCCCTGGGCATCTATGAGGATACCGGCTCGTTCAGCTTTTCGTCCACAACCGAGGAGGACTTCGAAGCTGCGGGCTGGCTACTGCGGAAGGGGGCCAATCTCAATATAGTCTCAAACATGATGACCAGTGAACTGAGCAGAGATCAGATAGAGGTTCTTCACCAACTCATCCAAGAGTCTGA
>JACRDE010000414.1 GCA_016212935.1 Desulfomonile tiedjei
ACTGTAGGATAACAGGAGCAATCTTGTGCGCGCCGATTGTTTGGCCAGAATATCTTTCAGTGGAAGGCTGATGCCGACTCCGCCTGCGACATCACCTTCTTTGTGTCCCTGTTCGGCGTGGCACTTTAGGCAGCCCTTTTCGCTCTTCAAAGGCTTCATAAGGCGAAGGTATGAACCTGCACCCTCAGCAGTGATCTCAGAGACTTCCGGGATTCCTTTTTCAAACTCCCTGAGTGCTTTCTGTTCCCAATCATCTGGAGCAGCCTCTGGCCGAAAATGCTTGATAGAGGTAATGCGGCCCTTCACACCGGATTTCGCAAAAAAATCTTCTTGTAGCTGGCGCAACATATGAGCCGGAGTCATTAAGGTAAGTTTACGACCCGATTGAGTTTCAATGTCTCTTTCTGGAACATGGCTGAGGAACGGGCTTGGAGTGGTTTTGTCCGTGATCAACACATACACGCCTCCATGGGAAGCACCCCACAATCGGAACGCATGATCCTTGTCCAAATAGGCTCGGGCCATATTAGAGGCCAAGCTCTGGGTATCTTGATAGTTTTCAGTCACTCCCCAGGTGAATAGGCCCCCGATGAGGATCGTCCAGGCCACCAGCGCCATTTTGCTGTAGGCACCCAAACCACTGGTTCCAGATTTACCTTCTGACACTGTTCTCATGGGGTTTCCTCCTCGTCCGAAATCGGGGCCAGATAGAAGAAATCCAGCCTTAAGGATGTTCTAGATCCCGTTTCTTTGAGTAGTCGCGAACCTATGGAAGTCGGCCCATAGTTTCCTTGGAATGATTCAATATCCGGATTTGGAACCGAAGACGCGGATTTCCGTTATGTATCCAGGTATGAGGCCGCCATTTATTGTGTTGGTGATGAAGATCATACTCACGTTTTCCTCCGTACAGCGACGTCGTGCTCGTAAGTTGCAAGGAGAGTGCCATGGAGGAGGGAGGTAGCAGATTAGATGCAGATCGGGAGTGGAACACATGAATTAAGAGCCACTGAGTTCGGTTCTTGACGCTGTCGACTCAGTTCCGAACGGCTTCCCGAGGGTACGGTCCACACCCGAGAGGGGGGGATGACCGACCAAAACAATAGCGCACGCGAGGTTACGTACGGTCCACATCCGAGAGGGGGGGATGGTGCGTGAATGCTGCAATCTAGACTTATCGACCGCGCGGGCGCATGGCATTCTGGGCCGCAATTCGGTGCGTGAAACAATGCGCCGATCCATGTGGCTTCGTGATTCTTGGGTGCCCTGAGTTATTCCAAGTCAGGGATGGCTGACTCTTGGCCGGTGAGGCCTCGGATACGGCACCAGGAGACGCTCAGTTTTTTGCAAGGTTTCAAGTTGAGTTGTTTTACTGCATGGGGAGTCAGTACGGGGGAGTGTTGGTTATTGTTAATGATATCTGATGACTAGCTCGAATTTGCCTTGACATTGGTAGACACCTGCTTCTACAAAATTACCATGGGTTTTCTACCGGCATCAATCAGATCGGTCGTATTTGATGAGGAGGACAACGAGCTTATGTTCAAGCTGATTTGCATTCTCAATCTTTTCTTTGTGATGACGTGCACAGTTTCAACCGGTCTAGCGCAAGAGAAATGTGACGGCCTTTACGGAAAGGGGTCGCACAAGTTTTCACTTGCCACGGGAAGCCCCGGTGAATTGGGCTTGCTGGCTGTTTTGGCTGAGACCTTCTCGAAAGACAGTGACGCAACTCTCTGCTGGGTTAAGGCAGGTTCAGGACAGTCTTTGAAGCTTCTGAGGGACAAGAAGGTCGACATGATAATGGTCCACGCACCGGTGGCCGAGAAGAAGGCTATTGAAGAGGGATGGGCCTCCAATCGCAGGCTCATCGGATCAAACGAATTCTATATCGTGGGACCGGCAGACGATCCAGCTAAGATTGGCGAAGCCAAGACCGTCGCTGATGCGTACGCGAGGATAGCGAAGAGTGGGGCCAAGTTTTTCTCCCGCGGTGATAGTAGCGGGACGCACAAGAAAGAGATGGATGTTTGGAACAAGTCCGGCATAGAACCACAGGGGCCGTGGTACATAGTCACAAAAGATTTCATGATAGTGACCTTGAAACGTGCAGATGTTGAAAAGGGTTACTTTATGACCGACAGCAGCACGTGGGCTGCAGAAAAGAAAAGCCTGCCGAATCTCAAGATTCTCTTTAGGGGAGACAAGTTCCTGGTTAACACCTATCACACTCTCTGTCAGCCGGAAGGAACGCAGGGACAAAAATGGGCAGCAAAATTCATACAGTTTGTCGCTTCAGAACAAGGGCAGAAAATAATTGGCGATTACGGGAAAGACAAGTATGGCGAAGGGCTGTATAACGATGCGGAGTACGCAAAGCAGTACGATGACTGAAGAAATAATGCGATGAGACTGGCAGTGAGGGAAATCGTAAGGTCTCGTGAGATCTTTCTTCCAAAATCAGTAAGATCGGCGGACCCTTTTCGGGTGAAGAAGATTCCCACAAGCTTTCTGATTCAAAAGGCTAATTCCCTTGAAAACTGCTTGACCGGGACCGGCAAGATGAAACTGTCGCATACCATATCGCCTTCAAGGGGAGACCAACCAGAGGTGGGCTCCGACTCGGGGCAGGCGTGCCTTAAAGACGTGGCGACGGAGTGCCTCACGGACGACGACGTATTTTCGGCCCCGGAATGATGCTACGGTAGACTTTAGCCACCTCAGTTGAAGGGTGGAGATCAGACCGGACCTCAATGCGATGCGGCTGAGTCTCGCCTTGGGTTTGATCGCTCTTGACCACCCCTCGATCCGCGCGAAATTGGATGTGAGGTGTTCAACGCCTCGCCACGCTATACCCGCAGGAACTGAACCGTCCTTGGCCGAAATCCTGTCCAGAAGGACGAGTTCCCGTCCGGACTTCTTGAACAAGAGCAGACTCTCGTGTGGGGCCGGCTCGTTCTGTCTCTGGCCTCTGCTCAGGAATCCCGAAGGCATGGCTACTGCCTGTCGGCTCAGGTCGTCGGACCTGCGATATGCGTGCGGATTGACGTGCCACGCTCCAAGAGTGTGATCCGCGTAGAGCATTCCGACCAGTTCGCGTAAACCGTTCTCTTGGCGAATGACCTCCGCTCGCTTGTGAGAACAACGGATATCGAGAAACACAAAATTGGTGCCAGCTTTGACCTCAGGAACCTGACTGACAAGACTCCTCACGAGATCATTGCGGATTTCCGCTGCCTCTCGCCAATCTACGCTCAACCCGGCGTGGAAAACCGCCATGAAACCGATGACTACCACGGCCGCAGCCTTTCCGACTAGCCTGAGTGACTGACTCCGCCACCCACTCAATCCCGAGGCCAGCAAAATGGCCAGTCCAAAGGAAGCAGAGGAATAGATCCTACTAGACCAATTGAAATTGAACCACGAGAGGTCGCCCTCAGGCATCAGCCCACATTTGGCCATCAGAGTCTCTACCAATGGCGGGGTGAAACTGCCGTATCCTGCGAGTTGGTAGGGTAGCATCCCTAGAACCAGTATCCCGCCACCTAACACGACCAGATACCTTTGCGACCCCGGTTCGAAGCGACCCTCAGTCGTTACTTGCCTCTTAGATCGGCCCACACTCGAGAATAACAATAGACCGGCGGTACCTACCACTACGAGAAGACCTACCAGCAGGGCCCATCGGTCGGCAGACATGGAAGTGAAAGGTGCCAGCAGATAGAACGGAAGCAACGCGAGATACGACCACAGCAGTTCGAACGGCGGAAAGAGGTAACTGTGCCCTACCGCTCCGCCGTTGAGGAAGGCGAATCTCACCGCCAACGCAGCGGCAAACGCAACCAGGATCCCTACACAGAGTCTGACAAGAAAAGTCCGATGGGAAGGCTGGCCGGAGCAGCCGCGGTGAACAGGCCAGACCAGCAAGGGCACGACGAAAAGCAGGAAGCTGGACGCCTCATACGTGAGGAATGAACACACATACAACACCGTAGGCAGGGCCAGTCCGCTCCATGTCAACGATTTTTGCGCCCACCGCTGGAATGCGAGTACGGAGGTCCAAAACAGCAACATGCTCAGCCGCGAATTATCGGTGAACAACATGTAGGTGAGGCATGAAACCGTGGGCAAGAAAAACGACAGCAACACTGCGATTGAAACCCAATCGCGCCGACTGGGAAAAGCCCTATCCAGGGACACCCCCATGAGAACCGAGGAGCCAGCCAGCAGCAACAATGAACACAGGTGGAATACAACCTTGTTGAAGCCGAACAACTCGAACAAGCTGATCCAGTAAAGCCCTTCCACCGGCCGCAGGAACTTGCGTACGTAGAGAAGCAGCGAATCCGGGAAGCTGCTCCAGTACGGGCATGCAAGAACCCACCAATCGTCGCCGTCGAAACCGATGTCACCGGTTACAGCGGTCAGCACAACACAATATAGAGCAAGCCCCGCCGCGACAAACCACAGGTATGAATTGCCGTCATCAGGTTGTTCCGTGGACACTGTCCTTGAGCCTCCGCTTTAGGTGAAAGATGGATCTATGCTGCACTGCGCTAGTCTGACATAATTTTGGCCACAAATTATGCTGCTTTAGTGCCATCTCCGTGGGCTTCGGGCCGGTGAGCGGTCGCGGGAGTTTGCTCCGAGCGCGAAAAGGCTCCTGTATGGTCCCGTATGAGGCCCCAGAGAAGCAAGAACGTCTTCGCGTTTACAAAAAGGGCTGTTTTTTTCTGGACGTGAACGTACTCTCCATGGCTCGCTCAGTCAAGAACAATATTGTCCGTTGTTTGCCGCCTTAAATTGTAGAAATTTTACAGACACGCCATCGGTCTAATTGGAGTTGGTGGGAAATTCTTCACAAAGAGGTTCACTACAATCTTACTTCTTTGAATGAGCATTGGTATAAGTCAATCGATTTGGACCATCACCGACCTGAACTCCATCCTGGATTGAATGGGTAGACCTCGCTCCAATAAAAAATGCTCCCTTCTGGGCACCAGTTTGGACATTCTGCCGCAACTCGAAACGTTGCAACACCGAGAGTTAGAATTCAGGTGCAGAACCAACATCTGACTGAATTGAAACAATCCGCATCAAGAAAATTATGCAATACTCTTTTGTTACAGATGAAGCTTGTCATCCCAGTAGACTCAACGCTTTGTGCTTTGCTCAAGCAATGACGAGACGTGCTATACGTAGCACGTCTCCACAGTGGACTGAAACGGATGGCTCTTCACGGGTTTTACCAATCTCAGTTTCCGATGGTCAACAGAATCATGGCCTATTGTTCGTTAATGATTTCGGCCACGGTGAGGAACAAGTCAGATTCGCGAAGCACTCCGACCAGCTTCTCTCGATCGTAGACCGGCAGAACTGTTATCTTGTTGCGGTACATCAACTTCAAGGCATCCATTAGATCCTCATCTATATTGATGGTGCCTCTTATCTTGAGCATCACATCCTCAACTTTTGTGTCCGCATTTCGTATGACGCGGGCGGGAAAACTCGCTCGGGCCTCGTCTAGGTTTGCATAATCCGCCTGGGCAAAAGCAATGGAAATTCCCAAGGACTCTAACCTCTCGGTAAGACTTCCCGCGACCTCGGGAATCAAGACCGCCAGTATGCTTCGGAAGTTCAATATCCCCACGAGGCGTCCCGATTGATCCAGCACGAGGATATTCCTATGGCCGGCCTGGGTACATCTGCCTTCTTCAATCTGGCAGTACAGCTTGCGAAGAACCGGTATGGCTTCTTTGAGCGTTTTGCCCAGTGTCGTGGTCGAATATTCATGTAATGGAACCATCAGATCCCTTATCTGCTTCTGAAGAGGCATGTGCATCTCCCTTTCGTACAATTGAGCGCGTCAGATTCTTGATCAGTGTCCTCCGGCTCCGAGAATACCGCTGGCTGCCACTCCAAGGATAGCCACTTCTACGAGGGCCAGAACAGCGTACA
>JACRDE010000405.1 GCA_016212935.1 Desulfomonile tiedjei
ACGTCCGAATACGACAGTATTTCCGGCATTACGCTCATCATACACCTCTCCGAGAACGGAGTTTGCCGGAATATCATTCTCATGTCGCGCTCTTTTTTTACTCTTCAGAAAAAAATTACCATCACTCACGAAAAGAGGTGCCGAATGTAAGTTAATAAAGGTGGATTTAGGTGTCTTTTCAGTGTGTTAGCACAGAGTCATCCCTGTTTTGCCTCGATGGAGGGAGGCAGCAGGCCTGTAAGTTGGCGCATATGAGGCAGAACGTCAGAACGAGCTGGCCGCATGGTATGAATGTTGCGTGGAGGAGGCGTACGATTTCTGGCATAACAGTTACTGACATACTTTTTGACCTTGGTAACGTGTTGGTACCGGTGGACTGGGAACGTGCGTTCCAGCGCCTTGAGATCCATATGTCACCGGACCTCGTGCAAATGTGGAAGACTGATCGTCCGGGTTTCCAGGCTTTATTTCACGATCCTGGTGTGGCACTGGAAACGGGGCGGATAGATTTTGCCCGTTTCCACGAAATCATGATGGGAGTCCTCCGATTGGACTTGGATGTCAGGGAGTTCCGAACCGCATGGTGCGATATTTTCATGCTTGACGAGAGAATGGCCGATCTGGCAGAGTCGTTGTCGACGGAATACGGTGTGTGGCTGGCCTCAAACACCAGCAGGGCGCATTGGCGGTACATAATCGCGAGATGGCCCAGACTGTCGTTCTTCAAAGGGGTTGCTCTGTCATTCGAACTCAATTGTATGAAACCATCCCCGGAATATTATCGGAAGGCCATTGAAATGTTCGGAGTGGACCCAGCATCGTCGGTTTTCATTGACGACCTCCAGGACAATGTTGACGGGGCCGTTCGTTCCGGGATGACGGGCATAGTTTTCCAGGGCAGAGATCAGCTTCTTTCTGATCTCCACGAGCTTGGGGTATACAAACCGGTTCATTGAAGGTGATAAAATTGACTGGAATCAAGCAAACAATCAGGGGTTTCAGGTTCAGCGCTGTTCCTGCAGGCATAAAAAAAGCCGGAACTGATAGATTGGATTTCGGGCTGATCCTTTCAGACACTCCGGCTCAAGCTGCAGGGGTAACCACAACGAATCTGGTTTTCGCTGCGCCGGTGGAAATCACGCGAAAGAGGCTTCAATCAGGCCTTTGCCAGGCAGTGCTGCTCAATTCCGGGAACGCTAACGCCTATACTGGAGACCAAGGAAAGTTGGACGCCCTGGATCTCACCGCAGCAACCGCAGAAGCGCTGAGGATCGATCCAGAACTCATTGTCCCCATGTCTACAGGAGTAATAGGAAATCCCCTGCCCAAAGAGCGAATGCTGCACGGCATTCCGGACCTTGTGAAGAAACTTGACTCCGGGACCTTTATGGATGTGGCGAAGGCCATAATGACCACCGACACCGTTCCCAAGACGGTCGTTCTTGACGGTGAGACCGGTTCCGGTCCTTTCAAGATGTTGGGAATGGCAAAAGGGGCGGGAATGATATCGCCGGACATGGCCACCATGCTGTGTGTGATTTTGGCCGATATGAACGTAAGAGCCGGGTTTCTTAATGAATGTCTGGTGGAGGCCAACTCCGCTTCCTTCAACTGCATTACTGTGGACGGCGACACAAGCACTAATGACACATTGGTGGTGATGGCCGGAGGAAGGGCCGATGCTCTGACTCTCGGCAATAAAAGCTCCGACTGCGAGTCTTTTTGCTCTGCCCTGAAAGACGCTTGCATGGGTCTCGCCCGTCAGATCGTTCAGGACGGTGAAGGAGCCACCAAAGTAATCGAAGTAAGGGTGGTCGGGGCGCCAAGCAAAGAAAAGGCTGCCCAAGTTGCCAGGAAAATAGCTGAATCTCCTCTGGTGAAGACAGCGTTTCACGGCGAGGATCCCAACTGGGGAAGAATAATTTGCAGCGCGGGGCGTGCCGGCGTTCCCTTCGATCCCGGAAATCTGGATCTTTCTATTGGAGGAGTGCCTATTGTGCGGAATGGGAAACTCGTCTCCGAAGACTGGGAAATGGCAGCTCACACAGCAATGAAAAACCGCGAATTTCAAGTAACCCTCGATCTCAGATCGGGCGATGGGGAATGGAGCATTCTCACCACAGATCTTTCGGAGGAATACGTCACCATAAACGCTGACTACCGATCCTAGCCAAAGGAGCTTGCGCACCGATCATGTGCCCATTTCCAAATTGGTTGTTCGATTCGGGGGCCGGTTTTCCGCATGATCAGGTAGAACCGGAATCCGGTTTTTCAACATCTGCTGGACCCCGGCGCCTGCCTCCGACGCGGATACTAGGCGCTAACTTAAAGAATGGGCTCACGTTATTTCAGCTACTTAGCCAAGCACAACACCGTCACCCCGGCGAAGGCC
>JACRDE010000406.1 GCA_016212935.1 Desulfomonile tiedjei
AGCAGATTTTGCTCATTATCCGGCGGTCCCAGAAAGTATCTTCCCGTTGCGTTCATCGTGATGTCGGCGTTTTTGGGCACGTTTCCGCCGATCTCGCCATACAGAATCACGTTCTGAATAGGCTCCATCTCCAATCCGGCAAACCCGACCCAGAACTGCTCCGTATTCATTGTGAGCGTAACCTGCTCAAAACCGAATTGAGGGTTCAAGGGATCAGGAGCCCGGTACGGGAAGTTCGTCTCTTCGGACATCCACATAGAGCCTAATTTGACATATGGCCTTATTCCGCTGGACTGGTTCATCGGCATCGCGCAGGGCCCGGGCCATGCCGGTCCGACAAATCCAGGATTTACTGCAAACGGACCTTGACCCGGTGGCGGACACTTGGCAATAGCCGGCTGCTGATTAAACCCGGCCATGGGTGGCATCCCGTACGACCACCCAACGCATGGCAGCAGCCCAAGCATCAAAGTGCCCAGAAGTACGCAGAACTTACTCATTACGAGCCTCCTCGAAAATTCAAAACCTGCCCGAATCTTGGACGGAGCACAAATTTGTCAGCTGGACATGAACAATAGAATCGATACAACAATATCACAAATAATGCTATTATGTCAAAAGGATATTTCTATAACTTGAGCTATATTATAGCGTATTAAGGGTCTTTAGTGATAACTTGAATTACTTTATTGCTGTAACATACTGTCTGCATTATGTTAACTACTCTATGAGCTTTGCCCTCTTGTTCGTGTCCTTGGTGACGTGTAACATCGCGGGGGAGCTCTTGGCCGCTGCGCGCAATCTCTAGGCAGCCGAAAGAACGCGTAGCTACTCAGCGGCACCGCTAACCGCTGTTTCGGGCCGGCCCCTGAAGCGAAGTCAGTCTGTGCCGATCTTCCGGGAGCAGACATACCAGAAATGGCGAGCTACATGATTCTCAGTTACTTCTCCTCTGATGGCGCATTTCTATGAGGTGTTCATGAATCCCCGTTGGGTGCTAAAAAGGGCGGCAAAGTGGGTTGTTGAGTGGGGCATGACGCTCTGTGGAGGGGGGATCGCCTATCGCAGGAGCGCCAAATTCCGAGAGGGCTTCAGAATTCTCGCTTATCATGGCGTCGCGGACACCCCCCTAGATTCCTACACGGTTCAAACAGATCATTTTCGTTATCACATGGAATACCTATCGGACAATTTCAGGGTCGTGGACCTCGCGGAACTTACCCAGGCCTTGAAAGAAGGTGCGAAGCCCCCAGAAAACACGATGGCTGTAACTTTCGACGATGGATACAAGGAATGCGCGAAGTCGGTGGCCGAAATACTTGATCGTTACAGGATCCCTGCCACGTTCTTCGTTGTGACTGACATACTCGACGGCAAGATCAAGAGCCCGAGTCGGGAGTTCCTTTCCTGGGACGACGTTAGGGCGCTGGCTCTCGCAGGTTTTTCCTTCGGATCCCATACGTCCAGCCATCACAGCCTGGGTGCATTGTCTTTTTCCGAGGTGATGCGGGAATTGACGGAATCCAGGAACCGCATTCAAGAAGAGTTGGGGGGGGCACCAGTCGGATTGGCGTATCCATACGGAACCATGCGGGATTTCTCTCCTGATGTGGCAGCTGCAGCACAACGGGCGGGGTATATTTACGCTGTCACTGCTGTTCACGGTCTCAATCACAAGGGGTGCGATCCCTTTACGCTTCGCAGGACAAGCCTCACCGCAGGAGATGGGGCGCGTACATTTCGCATGATAATGAGAGGTTGCTTAGACCCGTGGCAAATCGTGGACAGGTGGGGATACAGGCTGCAGCGTCCGAGCGCGGGAGGACTCGGTCAGTGAAGGCCTTTCATACGAATTCGCTTTCAAATCAGTAAGATTGGGGGGACCTTCTTTGGCAAAGAATGTTCCCCCAAACCCCATAGGCGCTAACTTGATGAACTGACTCGCGTTATTTCAACTACTTAGCCAAGTGCAACACCGTCACCCCGGCGACAGCCGGGGTCCAGAGTCTGTTGAGAAGACTGGATTCCGGCCTTCGCCGGAATGACGGATTAAGAGCCAAACATCCTTAAGTTAGCGCATATGCCCCCAAACCCCTTCCAAGAAACTCCAACACTGGCCGGAATCCATGTTTCTCGCTGAGAAATGTGGATTCCGGCGAATGTTAGAAGTTCTTGAAGTGGGGTTCGGGGAGGAACTTCTTTCAAGAAGGTCCTCCCCTATTCTTCCTTGTTTG
>JACRDE010000407.1 GCA_016212935.1 Desulfomonile tiedjei
GGCTGGAACGGAAGGGTCTTGATGGCCATTCTGGTGACAATCCCCAAGCAGCCGCGCAGTCCGGTATATCCTCTCAACAGACCCCTGAGATCCGGTCCGGGACCTTCACCCCAAAAAGGATCATCCCCTTCAGCCAGAGATCCCAGCTTGAGGAGTTCGCCATCGGGCATGACCACCTCAGTCCCCAGGATACGTCTATGAGGAAGCCCGATACGGTGACTCAGTGGCGACCAACCGTCTCCGATCAGGTTGGCAATGGCCGAAGCCTGCGCCCCGCCGCCCCCGATGACGACGTAGGCCCCATGCTTCATGCACTCCTCCTGGATGGGCGAGTAGATCATACCCGGACCCACTTCCACGTAGAAATGCTTCTCATCGAGCACGAAGTCGTTCATGCGTTTGAGATCTATAAGCAGCGCGTCCTCAACGTGGGGATGAGAGCGCGGACCATAAAACCCAGTGCTGTAGGGCACGTAAGGGATGTTATTACGGTAACAGACCTTAACGATCCTCTGGACGTCCTCCGTGGCTTTGGGCAGGATCACGCACCCCGGGATTTTGGTCATAACACGTTCATATCCCAAGCCGTTCTCGTATCCACCGGGACCGCTTCTATAGGCCTCGCAGATCACCGGGTCGTTGGAGATATACTCAGGGCCGACTATTGCCTCTAATGCCTTATATATTTCTTTGGATATCGCCATGATTAACCTCCCTGTAACTAACCTTCGATGGATGCGCAGATCACTTCCGAGATATCCAGGACCTGCACATCGCCGCCGCTGGCTTTAACGGCCTGGGCGAAGTTGTTCTTGCATCGAGGACAGGCGGATACCAGAGTCTCGACGCCGACGTCCCTGACCTCTTCAAGGCGATGCTCTACCGCCCATTTCGCAAAATCCGGATAGGCTTCCTGGGCCCCTCGACCGGCACCGCAGCAGAAAGCATTTTCCCGTGTCCTCGGCATTTCCACGAGGTTCACGCCGGGGATCGCTTTCAAGATATCTCTGGGCTGGGCGTATATCTCTCTGTTGCCTCTCCTTCTCTTGAGCCTTGGTTCCACACACCCCATCCACTCGCGTTTTCCTTCATATGGGGTCCAGGGATCACTCAAGCGACCGAGACTGCAGGAATCATGAAAGGCCAATCGAGTTTCGAGAGGCTTCTTCATTTTCAGGGTACCGTTCTTGATCTTCTCGTCCACAAACTCCACCAGATGGAGCACTTTGAAACCCAGGTCATCCGTGGATATACCAAGCAGCTTCGGATAGTCCGCCTTCCACATGCGGTAACCCTCAGCGCAACTGGTGACAACGGTCTTGGCCCCTGTCTTGCGAACTTCGTCTACGTTTCGCTGAGCCAATGCTTTGGCCTCATCAAACAGACCCACGGAAAACACCGTATTGCCGCAACACCATTCGTCAGGCATCAGCATGAAGTCCGTTCCGGCAGCTTTGAAAATTTTTGCCGTAGACTGAGCGATTTCCTTGTTCAGATAGGAAGCGGTGCAACCCACGAAGTACAGCACATCGGCCTTTGCGGCAGGAGTGATGCCTTCGGGGATCCAGGCAGTTCGTTTCTGATGGGGTGCGCCGTATATATTATGACTTTGCGCAACGTTCTCAGCGATCTTCTTGTGGGCGGGCATGGGGCCAACCCCGTCTTTGACCGCCTTGACCCTGAGTGACTCCAGAGACAGCTCGATTTCCAGGTCCAGGTTTCGCTTGCAACCTACATCGCAAGCTCCGCACAGCGTACAGGCATACATGACTTCCAGAGCTTTGTCGTTCCAATCGAGCAACCCCTCAGCCATGGCATGTCCGATTCGCAATTTTCCGTATGCACCGTAAGCGTCAAATTCGTACTTCGCTGCGCTCGGGCAACGCGTCATGAACTTCGAGCCCGGCATGTAGGTGTGATCGACCCAAGTGCAGCCTTTGCATTTGATGCAACGGCTCATGTCGTACACGAAATTCTGTATATCCGTAATGTCGAGTTTGAATTCCGATTTGGGCTTGTAATATCTTATAGGCTGTTCATCGGCCATGGTTCTTCCCCTCCTTAGAAGCACAGGTTTGAAGGATTCATAATATTATTCGGATCAAACACCTTCTTCAGCCGTTTGAGATGACTTGCGTACGAAGCGGCCCTCTCGTAAACGATGGGTGCCAGGTCACCGTAAGGCCTTGTAAACACTGCCCCTTCTTTCAGAAGCACCGTGGCGGCGTCTTTGTAAAGTGCTCGAATGTTTGCCTTCTCTGCCTCGTCGGCAGGATTGTAGAAGAAGGTGAACTCAGGTCTGCATGCTCGGTTGTGTTCAAGCGGCTGGATGTATATTCCAATGTCACTTGCGGGGTAGCCGTACCGAGCAGCGATTTCTTGCACCTTGGTCACGAAGTACTGTGCCTTGATCGGCCGTGAGTGGAAAAAGATACTCTGGCAAGCACCTTTGACGCGGTTTTTCCAGTGCGGCACGTTTGCAGGCCAGGGATTACGGAGTATCGGCAGGAGCTTGCCCCTCAGGCCGGGGAAACCGGGGAGATTCTCGCCCAGTCTCAGATCCGTGAACTCGTTTTTCAATACTTCAGCCAGAAAGTTTTCTTCGTAGGCGAGCTTTTCCTCCGAACGTCTCAGAAGCCCGCTGATTACCAGAATCAAAGTCCAGGGAGGCAGAGCGGCTTTCAGTTTCTCAAAGTCTCCGGGCCATTCTTCGGCCAGGATCGCTGCCAGATCTACCTGATTCAGAAGCAAAACTTCCTGACCGATCCTGCGCGGCAGGATGCGATACAGAAAATCCATCGCTTTATTGAGATCGTTGATCGGCGCAAAAAGGACCTTATCAATCTTTGGGATGGATTCTATCTTTAAATTCGTCCACGTAACCACTCCCATTGTCCCCTGCGCGCACTGGAAGAACCGGTAAAAATCGAGGCCAGGACCTGAGGGGTTCCCTCCCTTTGACGGAGAGTCAGGGTACCCGTTAACGCTTGCAGATCCCATCCTAAAAATTTCACCGGTAGGCCACACGACCTCCATGGCTTGGAGAGGCTCGCCATAGTCGTACACCTGGTTGGTTGGCTCTTCTCGCTCCAGGAAATCAGTGAGTACCGACCTTTCTGCAGGAGGCGTCAAAGGCATAATCACCCTGTAGCCTTCCTTCCCTAATTCCTTAGTTAGCTTGTCCCAGGTTACGCCGGCTTCAAATCTCACCCGACGGTTATCACGATCGATCTCCAGGACCTTGTCCATTCTGGATAAGTCTAGGACCAAGCCGCCTTCTTTCGGAATAGTGGCCCCGAAGAAATGGACCTTGGAACTGCAGGGCACCACTGGAATACTGTTTTCGTTGCAAACCTTGATTACCTCCGAAACCTGTTCTGAATTTGCCGGTTTGGCCACATAATTTGCAGCCCCGGCCGGGGTGTAGCTAAAATCGGTCGCATAGATTTGTAGCTGAACAGGGTCATCGGAGAAGTTTTCAGCCCCGAGAATTTCAGACAATTTCGATTTAACGTCCACTGTTGACCTCCGTTTCTCGAAAGTTTCGCCAATAATTCCTTATTGCTAATCCGAACAGCTTTTGGGGATGACGAAGAACGACTGCTAGACCGGAATTTCCTCTGGGACCTGAAACGATCGTTTCAGGCCTTTGTCATCTAATACCGGTCCTGTTCTCATGCGATTCAAGGGTTTCTCTCGATCTAAGCTAGTCTCTTACGAAAGAGTCGATGACGCTTCGTCTCCGACGGCCTTGGATTAAATCTGCCTGACGCTTTTTGGTCACGATATGCCTGTGCGAAGGGGGTCGAGCCGACCATTAAGGAGTAAATTACTTATGTATTGATAGTTAACGTATTAACTATTCACTTCCGAGATTAACGGGTGCGACCAAGGTTGTCAAGTTTTTTTTCGCCCGCTCATGAACAAAACGGTATTCACGGCACGGCCTTCCTAGCCCAACTCCCACAGAAAAAATCAGGAGGGGAGTCTGCATTGAGGGCTTGGGAAAGGACGCCAAGCTCCTGGATGCCATGCCACGGTAATCCTGCGCGGAAACATGTCATGCAAACCGAAGATATCAGATTGAGATGTTACTCAGTGGGCTAAGAAGGGACTATCCGAAATCCTATCAGACAGGAGGGGACAACGCAGAAGCCAACCGTACTTCCGGCGAGCAAGACCTCCTGCAACTGCATCGCGAATCTTCGTGTCAGCGGAGTGCGGAGTTCACTTCCCTTCATTCTTGAGCCTCAGGAGTGCAGCTTCAAGGTTGGTTCTGGCTTCATCAAAGTCCGGGCGAATTTCCACAGCCCTCCGGAAGTGTTTAGCTGCCTCGGAAAATTCCGACATGCCCATCAATGCCGAACCGAGATTGTTTTCTGCGGCATAGTGTTTCGGGTCCAGTCGTAATGTGCTTCTGTAATGCTCAGTAGCTTTGGGCGCGTCGTTGAGTTTGACCATAACGTTTCCGAGTCGGAAATGGGCATCAACGAGACCGGGCGATAGCCGTAAGGCTTCTGCGTAGCGGTCCGCTGCCTGGGGAAAATCCCCCCCCAGTTCAAGTGCCTGCCCGAGGATTTTCTGGGCAAGCGCAAGTCGAGGATTTATCCTGACTGCTTCGGTCAGATGGTTTATGGCTTCTGGTATCTGCCCCAGACGGAGACAGATCATCCCCAGATTCGCCCATGCCTTGGCGAATCCTGGATTGATCTGCACGGCTTTGGCAAAACTGTCTTTGGCTTCATGAATCCGGTCGCTTTTCAGAAGAGCCACCCCAAGATTGCTGAAGATCTCGGGAGTTGCTACATTCAATTGGATAGCCTTTTCGTACACGTCTATCGCTTCCGAGACCTTGCCCATTCCAAGTAGTGCGTTTGCGAGGTTATTGTGTACACTCGGAGACTTCGGAGCGACTTGAATCGCAAGGCTCAGCACGTTTACGGCATCGGGATTCTCACCGGCGTTGACCAGTTCCGCCCCGTAATTGACCAAAATGTTCGTGTACAGCCTCTTTTCTACATTTTCGGACCATTTTGGCGAACCTTGATACGCCTTTTCCCAGACTTTCAGGGGCCGCCATTCAGTGGCTTCTGTGTGACTTAACCACGCCAGAACAGCTACCGGAAAGATAAAGGCTGCGGCAACTCCCCCTTGGAGAATGCGTTTTGGCAATTTCAATTCACCCCAAGTTATGGCGCTTAATAGTACTCGCCCCACTATGAGAAGAATTCCTGCCATCGGAAGAATGGGCCTGTAACCGAAGTAAAGGTACTGTGGAATCAAAGCTGATTCAGGCAACAACGCCACAACGAAAAACAGCATTCCGAAGGAGATGATGGGATCACGCCGAATCAGCCACAGACCCGATGCAAGCCAACCTAGAGTACCAGCCACGGCCCACATCGTGGACGGCGGCTCCAGTAGAGACCCGGACACAAGCATCGCCTTCACAAGCCGCAAGTCAACAACAAACGGGGCTACGACGCTTGCCAGGTACATGAGGAATACTCGACATTCAGTCAACGCAACCTGCAGAGGTGGCCAGCCGCCCTCTCCGTAATATTCTGCTATTCTGGCGACGACCCCCTTTGTAATGACGCTTTGCTCTCCGTGGAAACAGTACGCCAGCACCAGGTAGATTCCCAGGCAGGGAATCGTGATAGCACCAACAACCAAGGCTCTTTTGATCGTTTGCTTCCAATCGCGGCCAAACAAAACCAATTCCGCCAGAACCATAGAAATAGGCAGACTAGCAATGATCTCTTTGCTTGATAATCCGAAGAAGAACAGTATCGCGCAGATCAGGTACCACCTTTTGCGCTGCCCGGATTCACTGCCTGCTGCAGTCAAATAGGCAGCTAAAGCCGAAAAATAGAAAAAACAAGCCAAGACCACCTGACTCTGCCAGATATAGAGGACTGCAAAAGTCTGCAACGGATGAACTACGAACAATAGTCCGAGAAAAACGCTCACGCAGGCCTTGTTGGTGTCAGTGATCCCGGTTCCCATTACAGGAAGGTGAAAAACCTTGTATGCGAGAAGTACCAAAACAAGTCCGGCAGCTGCGGAGAATCCGGACGCAATCAATCGGAAAAAATAAGGGTCCATGCCGAAAAAAAGATAATTCATGTACAGGACCAGCATAAAAAGCGGTCTTTCCGGAAATATGGAAATAATTTGCCCTAAGTCGCCTTCTGCGAAGATATAAGCCTTGTCGCTTATCCACACTTTGGAATCGTAGATCATGGGGGAATTGAAGCCGCCATAATGGACTGCTAGGGCAACAATAAAAAAAACAAAAAAGAGCAGACAATAACGGCAGACGTTAGACCTGAGCAGCCGGGGCATCGAGTTGCCTCATCAAGTTGAACTTCGTGGAAGTTGGGCATTGTCTCGGTCCAACGGCAAGCAATCGCTTACGTGTCGCCAAACCAATGCTCTCCGCGATCGGGACCCTCGCCGGTCTCGGCAAGATTTCCTACCAACCTGTAACTCGGCTCAAGGATTTCCTCAGCCTTTGAGTATGCCCTTCATGCGGAACCTGGCACCATCAGAGGTGAGTGTATCAAGAGGATACCTCATTTCGCAATAGAGTCCTGGTGACTTATGGAGATTCGGCCACGCATCATCTGCCATAAGCATCTAAAGAGATAATCAAGAATTATTGCAGCGCTAATATGGCGCTAACCTCCTATGGGTAAATTCAGGACAGCTTGTGCATCAGTTCTATCCGACTGCTCTTCGATTCCAGTAATGAGAGAGCAGCGGTGGACGGAAGTATAGCGGCGCACAAGCGAGTGATCATTTTGCAATTAAAGTATAGGAGTTCCAAATGGATACGCGTCGGAAGATACTGTCTTGTACTGTTGGCGCAATGCTTACAGTAGTATTCTTCTTGGTTGGTGATTCTCCCGCCCAGGAGAATACCCCGTTACGGTTCAGTTGCACGAAATACTTATATTATCATATCACGGATCTTGCCAGAAATTACATGGGAACCCATAGCGATGCCAACGTTGCGGTAGCCTATATGGACGACTATTCCCTTGTGCCCGCTCTTACCAAAAAAACCGTGGAGGGGATTGTGGTCTTGGGAAAATTGGATGATGACCTGAAGAAGGAAGCCTTAGACCAGAGAATACGATTGAAAGAACACTTGGTGGGCTGGGGTGGCGTGGTAATCGTGACGGACACGCAGAATCCGATCAATGAACTCACGGTCGAACAAATCCGGAAGATATTCTTAGGACAGTACAAAAACTGGAAGGAAGTAGGGGGATTGGACGAGCCCATTGTTACAATGTCCCGTGACGAGAGTGTCTCAGGCACTGAGAGGTTCTTCAGGGAGTCTGTGCTCCAAGGGGAGCCGACGGGGCAGCAGACAGTGCGGTTGTTCGATCCCGATATAGCGAGAGCAGTCTTCAAAAGGAAAGGATCCATAGCCGACGCGCGGTACTCCGAGGCAAGCCGAGGCCGAATCAGAGGTCTTTTGAAAATGATTGCCATAAAACAGGATGAAGAATCCCATGCCGTCATGCCATCTGTGGATAGTCTCCGAAATCAAACTTACCCTATGTCTGCGCCCATGTATTTGTACTATGACGGCAAATCGACAGCGAGCGGCCTCAATGAGTTCATCCAGTTCTGTGCCAAACGAGGCCTCGGCGAGCAGTTCGCCGAAGCTAAGCGATAGTCCGTCCCCGTTGTTTGTCTCTCGCAAAGCTTTAATAATGCCTGCGCAATTGGTATCAAAGCAAGAGGAATACGGCTGGCACAGGCAGGTTTTAGTGATTGACGAATAGGAATTCCTATCGGTCCAGCGTCAGGCGCAAATGGTTCCATCCTAATTGCTACGGCGCCCTTTCTTCGTTGGACCGATTTCTACATTTCGGACTGGACGCACCCGAGGTGAGGAAGAGACCTCGCCTTCTAATACCAACTTCCATGGCGGAAAGCGCCACAATGAAGCATGAAAACACCCCAGCACCGGCATCTTGCCTGTCCCCGTCAAGTAGTTTTCATGGGAATGCGCCTTCAAAAGAGTGAGATCTTGGGATGGGGTTCGGGGAAACACTTCTTACAGGACGCGGCCTGCGGCCGCAACCAAACTTCGTCCGATTTCTCTCATAGAAGCAGTAAGTTACATCGATCGCAATCCAACTTCTTCTCGAGAAAACAAGAAATCGAACGTTATTAATAAGATGAGTTTCCCCGATTTTGCTTCTCTGCTTGCGAATTCGTATTGGTCCTGATTCCTAGCTGTGCGTTTCCCTGTACCCGGTCATTGACAACGGCTCAGCATGAGTTTATCAAATATGAATGACCATTGTGGAATGTTCGCTGTGAGAAAGCAGGAACGTTCCCAGACCAGAGGGGAATGACTGAAAATGAATTTGGCTTGCCCAATCTGTAGTTATGAACAAAGGAACATTGACGGTTTCGATCTGATCGCCGTGCTCGGATTGATGAAAGAATATAACTGGCGTGAGATCTGGAGAAGATATCAAACCGAGCAAGATAAGAGGGACAGCGTCAGCATGTATTTTCAGGCTCGGAATCACTTCCTGGAAATGCACGTTCAAAAGATGCATAGGATAATACTATCTGAAAAATTCAATACCAACCCGTTTTTCATGCAGCAAGTGATACAGAGAATTACCGCTTCTCACAACCACGACTTGATACTCGACAAGATACGAAAGCAGGGGATAGACGGTGGAGAGAACCCCATTTGCTTGTCGTGCTCTATGGGGAATATAATCATAGACCTTATCGTAAATAAAAACGAACCCTTTTCCCAAAATCCCAAGGTCATCCACGGCAGTACGGAGATAGAAACCAAGGAGAATCGGCCGCTGGACATTTACGATTTGTCATCTATTCTGTATCTTTGCCAGCAGAACCTTACAGAATCCATCTTCAGGCGCTACATGGTCGCTGAAAACGGATCCCGGACCGCGTCCCACCGACAGGTACACATAAGGGTAAGGGTTGGTGATTACAACGTGAGTTTGTTCTTCAATCTCATATCCACGAGTCAGGAGTTGACCGTGCCGCCGCCGGGAAACGCGTCCGTGGCCACCAGACACCCGGTCCTGCAACGCATGAACTTCAGACACTCCCTGGAACTTACCCTCCGCGAGCTGCAAAATGTAGGGCTCGCTGTGGCTCTAGAGCAGATCCAAACGGAATTCTCGTTGCACCGGTACATTAACAATACCGCACTGCGCGTGGATTTCAGCCGCTTGTCTTGATCAAGTCGGCTTGATGCTATAAATTTCGGAGAGGTGAGGCAGACGTGTTCCGGTAAGAAACTCGGGATTACCCGTGATTCTATCACCACAGTCCGGTCTCAAACGGACTCTGACATATGGAGCAGCGCTAAACAGGCAATCAAGAGAGTAAAAGTCGGCAAAGAGGCGTTCCGCCTGCCTGCGACCAGTGATGGCGGGCCTCTACGCCCTCCAGGGTTGTATTAAATTAAATCCAATTCCTGTGAGGAGTTCATGATGAATAGAATGCTGGTTATGATGACTTTATTCGCCGCATTGGCTCTGCCTTGGCTGAATCAAGCGGCATTCGGAGAGCAGCTCTCTGTTTCCCCGGCTGTGGCAGACAAGGCTGCAAGGGATGCTTGGCAAGTTGAAAAAAAGGGGCAAGTGGAAGGGGACATTCTTGGGCAGTTGCCCGGAGGATACAGGGGGGCTGGCACCGAGGCCCGCGCAGCCACGAGGAAAATGGAGGCGGACAACAAGAGGATTGAGAATAATATGAGAAACATCAACAACTCCATTCGAGACATGAACACGAAAATAAACCGAATCAACTCGATCATGAGACGGTTCTAGCCCTGCGGCCATTTGCAAATTCCTTATTAGTTCCAAAGGTCCGCTAATCCAATGCTAACTCCAATGGGCGAAGAGCAACTTGATTCCAGCCCGATTGCGCCCTGATAATAATTATTGACTGATTATCATCCTTTATGATAAATTTACCCTGTAACTTTGTGAATTTTAAGGGGAGGTTTGTATTGGATCCGAACCTTGGCCTATAAAAGGAGCTCGACATGAGAAAGTTGTTGGTTTTCGCACTGATAATTCTAGCGTTTTCATGTATGGCCGGAATGCTGTACGCTGAAGAAGAAGTCTATTGGGATCGGTCCACTCCCCCTGACGCGACGATCACTGACGAAGACTTCGATTTGGACTACACTGTCCGCGCGACGAAGTCCTTCGGCGACCAAGAAATCTATGACAGCATGCTTCCGCCTGAAATTGACTCGCGTGCGCAGCAAGGAACCGCTTCCGAGGCGGTAGCTGCTGAGGCGGCCCCAGGTCCTGCAACTCCGATCCAGCCGCCCAGCCCGACTGTTCGGTCCAATGTTCTGCCTCGCGGTTTTACACTGCCGCCGGCAAGCCGCACCCCCCCCAGCGCGGCCACCTCAGTCACACAAACAACTCCCAAGCCTGCGGAAACAACTCCCGGAGCAGAAGTCCAGTCGGTGATTCCCAAGTCCGACTCCAGGACATCCATTCAGGATGACGACAGCAAGCGAGGCGCAGCCGTGCAAGCGGCAGGGAGTGAAGCAGACAGACCTGTCAGCAAGAAGATGCGCTGGGGACAGGCGGACACTCAAAAACCGGAACAGAAGGCCGACCAGCAGAATAAATTCCAGTGGGGCCGCCAGCGTCAATAGTTGTCACATTGTACTGAATTCGCCGGGGAGAGACTCGTACCATTTCGCTTTCAAATATGTAAAATCGGGGAGGACCTTCTTGAAACAAGTTCCTCCCCGGCTCTTGATATCATTCAAAATACTGTTCCCTAGGTTGTGACAGTCACTCGGTCCTTGCGTCGAGACGAGCCCCTGTTTCCCTTTGTAATCTCATCAGTGCGACTTCGATGTTGTAGTCTCTGATGTTCAGGCCCTTGGAGATCGCCACGATCTCGCCGTCTTCCACTCCCACTTCCATTGCCATGATTTCTTTAGCCTGCTGCAACCCTGCAAGATTCACAGGGAAGCCCGACCATAGATTCCAAGACCTGAAGTACACTATCCAGTGGAGTTTGCCGTCCATGATGCGCGTATCCACCAGCCTGAGGCACGGCGAGGAACCGTGCTCGTCCTTATAAAAGAAAACGTCCTCCGGTCTCCCTACCTCCATGCACATGCGATTAGTCCGACCTCCGTGCTTTTTGTAGTAGTCGATGACGAACTGCCATGCCGTCTGAAGACGCTCCCCGTAAGTGTAATGCTCTCCGGGCGCCTTTTGGGGAGAAAGGAGATAAGGCATGTACTCGGCCAGATATTTTTCATCCGCAACAGGAGGAAGGTTGAGGTGTTCGGGGATTTGTGGAAGCAGGGGCCTGACCCCCGGTTGTTTTATGTGAACCGTGACCAGGTCGAATTCTATTCGGTCCGCTCCGGGGTTGGATCCCGTATCCACCGTGTATCGCCGGACGGCTCCATCGGGCTTTTGGGATTCATCGATAAGGGTGTAGAGGCATTGGAACCATGCATCTGGAATGGTGGTCGCTTCGATAAATACCGGCTTCATGGGGATCCTCCATTCTTTTTTTGTCGTGATAGTCGCGAAGTCCCGTTGAGACTATCATGCTGTCTTGAACCACGATTGGATGCCTAGTATCATTTCTAAATAATTTTTGTAAGGCAGCCGGCATGCCTTCGGAGAGAAGCTAGGCCGTCCCGTTCGTAGCGCAAGGGGTATACCGACTGCTTCAAGAGTTTTTTGTTCTGTGGCGGACCGCTGTAAGGGGTAGCCTATACCCCATTTGCTCTGAATTGACCACCTTTTTCGCAAGGGCCACGGGATGTTGAATCCGAGGCTCTCGTTCTGCTATATTTAAACCATGTCCACATTATTGAAAACACCATCGAGACCTAAACTCACGGTGGTCAAAGAAAACCCAGCCGAATCCCCAACCGCGACCGGGAGACATCACGAGAAATTCGAAACACGCAGGAAAGGCCTGTTCGGTTTTTTTGAGGCTTTCGTGCGCTCGGAGAATCCACCCTGGTTCGATGCTCGAGGAGCGGCTGTGGGCCTCATGATAGGCTTCGGCGTCCCGATAGGCTGCCAGATGTTGATGCTCGCTCTCCTGAGGTTGTGTTTGCGGTTCAATGCGATCACTGCTTTTGCCATGACGTGGGTAAATAATCCCTTCTCGCTCTTACCGCTCTATTACGTATATTACTACTTGGGCTCTCTCATCCTTCATCGACCGGTAGCAATGGGGGTCGAAGATTTTAGATCGCTTATGCAGCCTATTATTCATGCTGGTTATTTCTGGGGATCTGTGCAGGCCTTTTTACTTATAAGTTGGGACATTCTTGAGCGCTGGACAGTGTCCGCAGCTATCTTTGCCGTGGTTGCCGGATTCATTGGATATGCGGTCGCCTACAATATCCAGAAAAAGCGCTGCAAGCGCCGAGCGCTGGAGATGGGAATGTCGTACGAGAGACTTGTCTTAAAGCTCGAAAATGCAGTTGAAGGTAGAAAAAGGCTCAAGACATGATGCTCTTGGGATTCTCAGGACAGAGAAAGAGGCGACTTGATTTGAGTATTCCAAGATCTCTATGCATGCTCTGATGGCCCTCGTATGGGGAAATAC
>JACRDE010000410.1 GCA_016212935.1 Desulfomonile tiedjei
AGGGATGTTTTGCCGGATCCCAAGTACCATAGCAAACTGGTTGCCAAGTTCATAAACGGCGTCATGTGGGAAGGCAAAAAGTCCGTAGCTGAAGCCATTCTCTACGGCGCGTTCGATGTAATAGCGAAACGGGCCAATGAAGAACCTCTGAAACTCTTCGAGAGAGCAGTGGAGAATGTCAAACCTGTCCTGGAAGTCCGCTCCCGTCGAGTAGGCGGTAGCACCTACCAGGTTCCGGTAGAGATTAGGCCCGAACGACGTCAGGCCCTGGCAATAAGATGGCTCATACAATATGCCAGAGGACGAGGCGAAAAAAGTATGCGAGAAAAGCTCGCTTCCGAATTTCTGGACGCAGCATCCAACAAGGGAAGTTCGGTCAAAAAGAAAGAGGACACTCACAAAATGGCTGAAGCCAACAAGGCATTCGCCCATTACAGGTGGTAGGGTCCTGGAAAGACCGAATTTATGCGGGCAGATTTACTCAAGAAAACTAGAAACATCGGGATAATGGCTCATATAGATGCCGGAAAGACCACAACAACAGAGCGCGTTCTCTTTTACACTGGTGTTTCCCATCGTATGGGTGAAGTCCACGACGGCAACGCCGTCATGGACTGGATGGAACAGGAACAGGAAAGAGGTATAACCATAACCTCCGCTGCCACTGCATGCCAGTGGAGAAACCATAAGATAAACGTAATCGATACCCCAGGGCATGTGGACTTCACGATTGAGGTGGAACGGTCCCTGAGGGTTTTGGACGGCGCCGTAGCAGTCTTCTGCGCTGTCGGCGGGGTTGAGCCGCAGTCGGAAACAGTCTGGAAACAGGCTGATCGATACAAAGTCCCCAGGATTGCTTTCATCAACAAGATGGACCGATCCGGGGCGGATTGCCTAAGAGTGATAGATATGATGAAAACCAGACTCCGAACAAACCCGATTCTCCTCCAAATTCCTTTGGGAACAGAAGAGAATTTTCGCGGTGTCATCGATCTGGTTTCCATGAAGGCCGTTGTTTTCGACGAGGAATCCATGGGAATGAGCTTCGACGTAGTCGATATTCCCGAGGAGTACCGCGAGCAGGCCGATGATGCAAGGCGGCAACTCGTAGAGAGCGTCTGCGAATTGGATGACGAGTTGCTGGAGTGCTATCTGGAGGGCGACAGCGATATACCCTCTGACAAAATACATGCGACTATCCGCAAGGGCACCCTTGATATGAAACTGACCCCGGTTCTTCTGGGAGCGGCTTTCAAGAACAAGGGGATCCAGCAGCTGCTCGACGCAGTGGTTGATTTTCTCCCGTCCCCGCTTGACGTCCCGCCGGTAGAAGGCAAAGACGGCAAGGGTAAAGCTGTCATACGCGATGTTGACGGGCCCTTCGCAGCGCTGGCGTTCAAGATAATGAACGACCCCTACACGGGCAATTTGACTTTTATCCGAGTTTATTCCGGTAAGATTTCCTCGGGGTCCGCTGTTTACAACGTAAACGCTGACAGAAAGGAGCGCATCGGCCGCTTGGTCCAGATGCACTCCAACCAGAGAGAGGAAGTAAAGGAAGCTCAGGCAGGCGATATCATTGCTGCGGTCGGCCTCAAGTACACGAAGACCGGCGACACTCTGGCGGATGAAGACAATGTGCTGTTGCTGGAGTCAATGGAATTCCCAGACCCTGTCATTTCAGTGGCCCTCGAGCCCAAATCCAGGGACGAGATGGACAGGCTCTCTAAGGCTCTGAACAGACTCCTGAAGGAAGATCCGTCTCTCAAAGTCAAGGCGGACAAGGAAACCGGTCAGACGATTCTGTCCGGCATGGGCGAACTGCATCTGGAAATAGTTGTTGACAGACTACTGAGAGAATTCCAGGTGGAAGCCACCGTCGGCGAACCGCAGGTAGCCTTCCGAGAGACTCTGTCCAAACCGGTAGCTATCCATTACAGGCACGTGAAGCAAACCGGCGGCAAAGGCCAGTTCGCCGAGGTGTTTATAGACGTTGAACCCATGAAAGAGGGCGCCGGACTGGAATTTGTAGACAAGATCACGGGTGGGTCGATTCCTAAAGAGTTCATCAAACCTGTTGAAGAAGGCGTACGGGCTGCCATGGAATCTGGGCGTCTAGCTGGATTCCCCGTAGTGGACGTGAAGGTCACGCTGTCGGACGGCAAGTTCCACGAGGTGGACTCGTCGGAAATGGCCTTTAAGATGGCCGGATTTATGGCCTTCAAACAGGCCTGTGAAAAGGGTCGTAGCGTTCTGCTTGAACCTATCATGGACGTGGAAGTGGTGGCGCCAGGCGAATTTCTAGGAGATGTTCTCGGCGACCTTACAGCGCGACGAGGTAAGATTCTTGGAATGGAAAGCCGCTCGGGAGTCCAGACAGTTGGGGTCAGGGTGCCACTGGCACGTATGTTCGGGTACGCAACAGACCTGAGAAGCCTGACACAAGGGCGCGCCACGTTTACTATGAGATTTTCACATTATGAACCTGCGCCACAGTCCGTTATGGAAAAAGTGGTTGCCGAGTCTAAGCAATCTGGAGGAGCCCATGGGCAAGGCGAAGTTTGAGCGTACGAAGCCACACGTGAACGTAGGGACGATAGGTCACATCGATCACGGGAAGACAACGCTTACGGCGGCGATCACGCGAGTGCTGGCCAAGCGGGGATTAGCTTCGTATGTACCGTTTGAGGAGATAGACAAGGCTCCGGAAGAGAAGGAGCGTGGAATCACGATAGCGACGGCGCATGTGGAGTATCAGACGGACAAGCGCCATTATGCGCACGTGGACTGTCCTGGTCACGCAGACTATATCAAGAACATGATAACAGGTGCTGCGCAGATGGACGGAGCGATTCTGGTGGTTGGCGCCAATGACGGCCCGATGCCTCAGACTCGAGAGCACATATTGCTGGCCCGTCAGGTGGGCGTTCCTTATATAGTGGTATTTTTGAACAAGACAGACATGGTAGACGATCCGGAGCTGATAGAGTTGGTAGAGTTGGAGCTTAGAGAGCTTCTGAGTTCGTATGAGTTCCCTGGTGACGACCTTCCGATTGTTCGCGGGAGCGCGCTGAAGGCTCTTGAAGCAGGAGATCCGAAGCATGCGGATGCGAAGTGCATACTTGAGCTTATGGAAGCGATCGACACGTACATCCCTGTACCACAGCGGGACGTAGACAAGCCGTTTCTTATGCCGGTAGAGGACGTGTTCAGCATATCGGGCAGAGGGACGGTGGTGACTGGCCGAGTAGACCGTGGTCGGATCAAGGTTAACGAGGAAGTGGAGATCGTAGGTATCCGAGAGACACGCAAGACTGTGTGCACTGGAGTGGAGATGTTCCGTAAGGTGCTGGACATGGGCGAGGCGGGCGACAATGTAGGTCTTCTGCTTCGCGGCATCAAGCGTGATGAAGTGGAGCGCGGTCAGGTGGTTGCCCATCCGGGATCGATAAATCCTCACACGCGGTTCAAGGCAGAGACGTATATTCTGGCGAAAGAGGAAGGCGGACGTCACACCCCGTTTTTCAACGGATACAGGCCTCAGTTCTATTTCCGTACGACAGACGTGACCGGCGTGATCACTCTGCCCGAGGGTGTAGAGATGGTAATGCCCGGTGACAACGTGTCCCTTGAGGCCCAACTGATAACCCCCATAGCAATGGAGAAAGAGCTCCGATTCGCAATCAGGGAAGGCGGCCGTACGGTTGGTGCCGGTGTCGTCTCCGAAATAATCGAGTAGCAGCGGTTAAGCCTACTGCGAGGTTTCAGGCATGGATATGCAAGCCCTTAAGATAAGGATCAGGTTAAAGGCCTACGATCACAAGCTGTTGGATCAATCGGCCGCTGAGATCGTTGACACGGCGTGGCGCACGGGCGCGAAGGTTGCTGGCCCAATACCTCTTCCTACGAGGATACATAAATATACGGTTCTGCGGTCCCCGCACATCGACAAGAAATCCCGTGAGCAGTTTGAAATCCGGGTTCACAAGCGGCTACTGGACATACTGGAACCGACACAACAGACGTTGGACGCCCTGATGAAGCTGGATCTCTCCCCAGGAGTAGACGTGGAGATCAAGGCATAGGCAGACTTGGTCGTTAAGGAGACGGACATGATTGACGGAATGATCGGAAAAAAGCTTGGAATGGTCCAGATCTTTGACGAATCGGGTCATGCCTTTGGGGTGACGGTCGTGGAGGCTGGTCCCTGCACGGTGATTCAGAAACGGGAAAATTCCAAAGTTCAACTCGGTTTTTTCGAAGTCAAAGAAAGCAAAGTTACAAAGCCTCGTCTGGGCGTATTCAAGAAGGCCGGGACAGTTCCATTCAGGATTCTCAAGGAATTTTCCGCAGAGGATTTTGATTCGCTGGCAGTAGGTCAAGAAATCCGAGCAGACATATTCAATCCCGGCGACGTGGTCAAAGTGATTGGAACCAGCAAAGGCAAGGGTTTTGCCGGTGTTATGAAGAGATGGAATTTCGGCGGTGGTCGTGAAACCCACGGATCTCGCTCCCATCGAATCCCTGGATCCGTTGGACAGTGTGCTTGGCCGTCGCGTGTGTTCAAAGGCAAAAAACTGCCCGGCCGACTCGGAGGAGCCAAAGTTACTGCTCCCAGTGTCAAGGTAGTGGATGTCCGTGCGGACGAGAACCTGATCTTTCTCAAAGGTCCCGTGCCCGGAGCCAAGGGGACGATAGTATTCATAAGGAAAAAGTAATGGCTTCCTTAGACGTTATCAACCAAAAGGGCGACAAAGTAGATACAATTGAACTGGACGACAAGATCTTCAACGCGGAAATCCGTGAAACTCTGGTTCAGCAAGTGGTCGTGTGGCAGCAAGCCAAGCGCCGGAGCGGGAACGCTTGTACAAAGACCAGGGGGCAGGTGTCCGGTGGCGGGAAAAAGCCCTGGCGTCAAAAGGGAACAGGTCGGGCTCGGGCTGGTACCAACCGGTCGCCGCTCTGGGTAGGAGGAGGCACGGTCTTCGGTCCTCAACCTCGGTCCTACGCCTTTTCGGTTCCCAAGAAGGTCAGGAGGGCGGCTCTGCGATCCGTGTTGAGTTCCAGGCTCAAGGAGAACAACCTAACGGTTCTGGACAGAATCGAACTGGAACTCCCCAAGACGAAGCTATTTGTGGAGACCGTGAAGGCCTTAGGTTTCGAGTCCGGGAAGACACTCTTCGTCACGCGTGAAAAGGACGAAGCCCTTCTCAGGTCCTCCCGCAATCTTTACAACGTCATGGTGCTGCCTACAGAAGGTCTTAACGTTTACGACCTACTCAGATTTGACAGGCTGGTATTGCTCCAGGACGCCGTGGCCAAAATTCACGAGAGGTTGGGGTGATGCTGGAAGAATACAAAATAATCCGAAGGCCCATAATCACTGAGAAGGGGTCCGTGCTTAAGGATGAAAACAACCAGCTTGTTTTTGAAGTAGATCTCGACTCCAACAAATCTGAGATCAAGAAGGCCGTAGAGAAGCTGTTCAAGGTTACCGTGCTTTCCGTGCAGACCCATAATCGGCTGGTAAAACGTAAGCGACTCGGGAAGATGGCCGGTCGGCGCAAGAGCTGGAAAAAGGCCATCGTAACTTTGAAGGAAGGCGATCGCGTAGAATTCTTTGAAGGCGTCTAGGATTGGCTTGTGACTGTCACGGCAGACAGCCGATTCTGGTTAGAAATAGAATCAAGGATTGGATGAAATGGCCATCAAGAAATACAAGCCGACGTCCCCTGGGATCAGGTTCAAGACAGGGTTCAGCTTCGAGGAGATTACAGCCGCGGAGCCCCTCAAGTCTTTGACCACGGGTGTGACCAAGAAGGGCGGCCGAAACAATTACGGACGAATAACGGCCAGGCATCGCGGCGGCGGCCACAAGAGACGATTCAGACTAGTGGATTTCCGCCGGGAGAAGACAGATATCCCCGGCAATGTTGTCAGCGTCGAATACGACCCCAACCGGAGCGCTCGAATAGCCTTGATCAGCTACGTGGACGGAGAAAAGGCATATGTCTTGTGGCCGGAGGGCCTGAAAGTCGGCGACACCATAGTTGCCGGAGAAAAAGTTGACATCAAGCCAGGCAATTGCCTTCCCCTTAAAAACATCCCTCTTGGAACCATGGTTCACAACGTGGAGATGAAAATAGGGAAGGGCGGGCAGATCATCAGATCTGCTGGGACCTATGGCCAGCTCATGGCGAAGGAAAAGGGTTACGTCCAGGTCAAACTGCCTTCGGGCGAGGTTCGCATGGTCCTGGATCGCTGCAGGGCGACGATAGGTCAGGTTGGTAACCTCGATCACCAGAAGATTTCCTTTGGAAAGGCCGGCCGAACCCGGCTGCTAGGGAAAAGACCGAAGGTTCGCGGTGTGGTCATGAACCCCGTGGACCATCCCCATGGCGGAGGAGAAGGTCGCACATCCGGGGGGCGTCATCCAGTGACTCCCTGGGGCGTACCTACAAAAGGTTACAAGACTCGTAAGAGAGACAAAGACTCCGACAAATACATAGTCAAGCGAAGGAAGTAGTTGCTATGCCCCGTTCGGTGCACAAAGGTCCATTCGTGGACGATCACGTATTGAGGAAAGTAATGCAGGCTCGGGATACCGGCTCACGTAAAGTGATCCAGACTTGGTCCCGGCGCTCTACGATTATTCCCGACATGGTTGGCCTCACCTTCGCGGTGCATAATGGAAAGAAATTCATCCCCGTTTTTGTCACCGAGAACATGGTAGGGCATAAACTCGGCGAATTCTCTCCGACCCGCACCTTTCACGGCCACGCGGGGGACAGAAAAGCCAAGAAGGGGAGAAAGTAATGGAGTGGGAATGCACTCTCAAACACGCCCGGATATCGGCGCGCAAAGCGAGGCTGGTGGCAGACCTTGTCCGAGGGATGCGAGTCAGCAATGCACTTAGCTTGCTGCAATTCACGCCCAAGAAGGCTGCCGGGATGATTCGGAAGGTGGTACAGTCCGCTCTGGGAAACGCGACGCAATCAAGCGGAGTGGATGAGGACAAGCTTTTTATAAGCAAAATAACGGTGGACGAAGGTCCCACGGCCAAGCGATGGACCCCCAGGGCGATGGGACGGGCCACCCGAATACGGAAGAGAACAAGCCACATAGTAGTGGCTGTGAAAGAACGATAGTCAACATGCGGAGGGTAGGCCGGGGGTCACCGGCCGTATTAATCCCCCAACCCGCAGGAGGGTAATCTTGGGACAGAAGGTACATCCTCACGGATTCCGTTTAGGCGTCACTCGGACATGGGACTCTCGGTGGTATTCCCAGAAGGACTACGGCAATTTTCTCATTGAGGATCTCAAGCTTAGGGATTTCGTAAAGAAGCGGATCGCGCAGGCAAGCATCTCCAGAATAGAGATCGAGAGGGCTGCCGGTAAGATTAGGCTGATAATTCACACAGCGCGGCCGGGCATTGTAATCGGTCCTAAGGGAAGCGAAATCGAGAAGCTCCGTAGAGAAGTCCTGCGAATGACCGACAAAGAGGTCATTGTGGACATAAAAGAGATTCGCAAACCCGAGATAGATGCCCAACTCGTAGCGGAAAACGTGGCCCAGCAATTAGAAAGACGAATCGCCTTCAGGCGGGCCATGAAAAAATCCGTAACGAGCGCCCTGAAATCCGGTGCGAAAGGGATCCGAATAGCCACGGCGGGTCGCCTCGGCGGCGCTGAAATGGCTAGGAGAGAATGGTACAGAGAAGGACGGGTTCCTCTCCAGACCCTCAGAGCTGACATAGATTATGGATTTGCCCAGGCCTCCACCACGTACGGAGTGATCGGCGTGAAAGTCTGGATATTCAAGGGTGAGATGATCAAGAGCACGCAAGCGGAGAAGTAAAATGCTCGCGCCTAAGAAGGTTAAATACAGAAAGCGGCAGAAAGGCCGCATGAACGGGAGCCCAAGCAAGGGGACTCACGTGTCTTTCGGAGAGTTCGGCTTGATGGCTTTGGTTCCGGGATGGATAACCGCAAGGCAGATCGAGGCCGCTCGTATTGCCATGACTCGTCACGTCAAGAGAGGCGGCAAGATTTGGATACGTGTTTTTCCGGACAAGCCTATAACCAAGAAGCCTGCAGAAACTCGAATGGGTAAAGGCAAGGGTGCCCCAGAAGAATGGGTGGCAGTAGTGAAGCCCGGTAAAGTGATGTACGAGATGGAAGGGGTTCCGGAAGAGGTAGCCCGAGAGGCTTTCCGTCTAGCAGCACGAAAGCTGCCGCTTAAAACCCGATTCGTGATGCGTGAGGAGTTGGCATGAAACCTCGAGAACTCAGAGATCTCTCAGTGGATGAGCTGGCTACCAAGGAGAAAGAGTTTCGAGAGGAAGAATTCAATCTCCGATTCAGGCACGCCACCGGTCAGCTTGAGAAGACCGCTCACCTCAGGAAACTCAGACGGGATATAGCCCGTGTGAAGACTATTATGAGAGAAAAGGAGGCGTCTAAATGACGAACTCCTCTGGCAACCAAAAGCAGCGCAAGGTCCGCACCGGCGTGGTGATCAGCAACAAAATGGACAAAACGGTAGTCGTGGAAGTCAGCCGCACGGTGGTTCATCCGGTTTACAAGAAATATGTACGCCGTAGAAAACGGTTCATGGCCCACGATGAAGAGAACCGCTGCCGGGTGGGAGATGAAGTGATGATCGTGGAGACCCGGCCCTTAAGCCGTCACAAGAACTGGCGCGTCCGTAAGATTCTGAAAGAAGCCGCGCTGCCCGGAGGTGCGTTGTGATCCAACAGCAAACACGTATGGACGTGGCTGACAATTCCGGTGCAAAAGAACTATTTTGCATCAAGGTGCTTGGCGGCACTAGGCGCAAGTACGCGAGCGTCGGCGATGTTGTCATTGTCAGTGTGAAAGAGGCAATCCCCAATTCCAAAGTGAAAAAAGGGGAAGTGCACAAGGCGGTGGTGGTGCGCACCCGCAGATCGGTTCGCCGGGCGGACGGCTCTTACATTCGCTTTGACGATAACTCCGCTGTGCTCATAAACAACCAGATGGAGCCGATCGGGACCCGTATCTTTGGACCGGTGGCTCGGGAACTGAGGGCCAGAAAATTCATGAAAATAGTGTCCTTGGCTCCGGAGGTTCTCTAGAGATGCCCCAAATAAGAAAAAACGATAAAGTTAAGGTCTTATCCGGAAAAGAAAAAGGGCGACAGGGCAGAGTCCTTAAGGTGATCAAGGAAAAGGGAGCGGCGCTGGTTGAGAGGCTGAATTTTGTTAAGCGCCACACCAGGGCTGGCAAAGTAGGGCAGCAGGGCGGAATCATCGAAAAGGAAGCGCCCATAAGGTTGTCAAAACTCATGGTGGTCTGCCCCAAGTGCTCAAAACCTACCAGAACCGGAACCCGCGTGCTGGATGACGGAACCAGGGTTCGGTACTGCAAGAAATGTTCTGAACAGTTAGAGAGCTAGAGGGAAAACGTTATGGCGTCGCGGCTCAAGGAATATTATGGAAAGACCGTAGTGCCGGTTTTGATGGGAAAGTTCAAGTACTTGAACCCAATGCAGGTGCCCGCACTAACCAAGATCGTTGTGAACATGGGACTCGGCGAAG
>JACRDE010000408.1 GCA_016212935.1 Desulfomonile tiedjei
CGGCGGGATTGACCGCTGGCATGTACAGCACGCGCGCGCGCGTGCCGACTCTTCTGCTGGAGAGAGGTCTACCGGGTGGCCAGATGACTGCCACCGAGTACGTGGACAATTACCCGGGATTCGTAGAACCTATTTTGGGACTGGATCTCGCCCAAAAGATGGAAGCCCAGGCCACGAAGTTCGGCCTGGAAATAAAACAGTCGGACGTAACAGGAATCCTACCCACAGAAAATGGCTTCTCAGTAACCACGGATTCCGACGAAGTCTACACATGTCGAGCCTTGATTCTGGCCACCGGTGCATCTCCCGTGAAGCTTGGCGTACCAGGGGAGCTCGAACTTGCAGGGAAAGGCGTAAGCTATTGTGCGGTCTGCGACGGGCCGTTCTTCCGCGACAACGAGCTGGCGGTTGTAGGCGGCGGCGATTCAGCTGTGGAAGAAGCTGTTTACCTGACCAGATTCGCAAAGATGGTGCATCTGATTCACAGGCGCGACAAGCTCAGGGCCGTCAAAGAGATCCAGGAAAAGGCCCTTAATGAGCAAAAGGTTCGTATCCACTGGAATGCCGCCCCAGTAGCCATAATTGGAGACAGAGAGGTAACGGCGGTCAAATTGCGGTCTACCGTGGATGGGACAGAAAGCTTGTTGCCGGTTTCCGGAGTCTTTTTCTACGTGGGGCTCAATCCTAATTCTCTAAGCTTCAAACATCTCGTTGATACTGACGACCACGGGTTCATCGTAACAGACGAAAAGATGGCTTGTTCGAGACCCGGTGTGTTTGCGGCAGGGGACATCAGATCGAAGACCCTGAGACAGATCTCAACGGCAGTGGGTGACGGGGCCATTGCGGCATACAGCGCTCAGCAATATCTAGAAAGCTTGCCGTTGCCGTGAAGGTGACGCGTTTCTGTGGATCAAAGCTGATAGGGGCACGGAAAACCGCGCCCCTTCAAGTGTTTGACTATGCCTTTCGCCGAGCGGCAAAAGGCGGACAGTTCCGATATTCCCGAGTCGCCAGGAATTCTCCCTAGTCTCGTGATGGCCCCCAGTACCAGAATGGATCGGGGTTAAAATAATCTACGCTTCCAAAGGCTGCATTACGAGTTCCCCATTCAGGTTCTATGGTCGGGCCGTATTCAGGCTTCCAGAAAGTGAGCATTTCCAAAGCTCCAGTTGTCATTCTTCGCAATCCCTTCCATGTCCCTGAAAACGCCCCTGCGATGAACCCGTTGAACCCTCCGGCCAGCGAGCCTTGCAGGCCGCCGTCGTACGCGCCCTCGAACGATCCTGCGATGGCGTCGTTGGTAGTGTTAGCTAGCAACTCGTACGGTGCGATAAGTATGTTCGTGACCCCTCTGCCGAATTTCCACGCAGGCAGGCTTCGGTCGAACTTGTGGAGGTCGTCGAAATCGGTTTCAAAAGCGGCCGACAGAGAAACCATCGCCAGTGCCATAACCAAGGCCGTATTGATAATCAGAAGCTTTTTCATCGCATCCTCCGGAATCCGAATGCCCTACTTTTTTGTTGTTCGGGTCAATTGATCAGTTAAATTCTGTCCTAATCAACGGGACTGAACGTATACTGATTCGACAGCGATCGTATCACACGAAACAACAAAACACAAGAAAATCTTTTTATTTCAAATTAATGAAAACATTTCCAATAAATTACTTTTAGTAAATATCGGGCTTGCCCCATTTTGTCTCTCGATATATCATAAATCCCGGAAATTTTTGCCGTGACGAAAATTCCCCGAAAGAGGACCTTTCATGAAAAAATGGCTCGTAATATCTGTCGCTCTCCTGATGCTGTCCGGGTGCTCGTTCAAGAAGGCGTGGAAATGGATCGACGAGATGGATTGGGAACGCGACGATCAGACCATTAGCGTTGTGGACTTCTTTATTAGATAAATTATAATACTTCCACATGACTGGGCACTACTGAGGCTAACCGGGCGACACACCCTGGTATGAGGAATGGTTCTCCTTGTCGGCACGGCATTCGATTCGGCGCGGGAACCGTGCATTTGGAGGCTCGTGGTGGATTATAAGAGTATTAGGAGGTTAGTGGTGGACTACAAGATTGACAGATCTTTGCTCGAATCCAAGTCGACCGAGGAAATCCTGCTCATATTGAGAGAAGAGCGAGATGATTACACCCCCGAAGCCCTTGAAGCATTCGAGGAAATCCTTGCGGAACGAGGCGTTCCCGGCAGCGCGTCCCCCGGACTTTCACCAGGGAAATCTGCCGTGCGATCTGCGTCCGGCCTTAATGCGACAGGCGATGTGCTGATTCGAAGGCCCTCGGACGCGGTAAGAGTACTGAACGAACTTCTCAGTGGGGTTTTGAGCGGCAGCATTGACCCGAAGGTTGCAGAAGTGTCCACAAATCTGGTAATGGCTATCCTTCGCGCGATGGAACAGGAACTCATGACCGAGGCAGAGGAGGATTAATGTGCCCTTCAGACCGCGTTGAGAAATTCCCCGTGGATTTTGAAAAAGGAAACGGGCTTATCCCGGCGATCGCCCAGGATGTGCGCACTGGCAAGGTTCTCATGATGGCATATATGAACAGAGAAGCCCTCGAAACAACGCTCAAGGAAGGCCGGGCTTGCTACTGGAGCCGGTCCCGCAACGAATTGTGGCGAAAAGGCGATACTTCGGGCGACATTCAAATAGTCAAGGACGTACTTGTTGACTGCGATCAAGATACAATACTTTTGCTGGTAGAGCAGCGCGGAAAAGGAGCATGCCACACAAGGAAATGGACTTGCTTTTTCCGACGACTCACCCCGGAAGGAGACATGCAGGAGATCGATGACTAAGGAACCCCTTAAGCTGGTTATTCCCAAAGGCAGCCTGGAACAGGCTACAATAGATCTTTTCAAGAGAGCGGGATGGAACATCTCCATCTCACCGCGTAATTATTTTCCCTCAGTGGACGATGACGAAATAATCATGGCGCGCTTGAGGGCCCAGGAAATCTCCCGTTATGTAGAGGCCGGAACTTTCGATGCAGGCCTGACCGGGAAGGACTGGATTCTGGAAAATGGATCGGACGTGAAGGTGATAGACGACCTGGTTTACTCCAAGGTGTCTCAGAATCCTGCGCGGTGGGTGCTCGCTGTGGATGGAGAATCCCGTTACAATGCCCCTGAAGATCTTGCAGGAAAACGAATTGCCACCGAGCTGGTCAAGTTCACCCAAAGGTACTTCGCTGAACGCAACATCCCTGTTGAGGTGGAATTCTCGTGGGGCAGCACTGAGGCCAAAGTTAAAGAAGGCGTGGTGGACGCAATCGTGGATGTCACCGAAACGGGCAGCACCCTGAGAGCAAACGGATTGCGCATAATTCACCATCTCTTGACAACTAATACTCAATTCATCGCAAACCGCAAAGCTTATGAGGATCCCTTCAAACGCGAAAAGATAGAACAGATTCACATGCTGCTTCAGGCCGCGCTAGAAGCTCGGAAAATGGTAATGCTGAAGATGAATTGTCCGAAAGAAAGCCTGGACACCGTAGTCAGTCTGCTGCCGTCTTTGGACGCTCCTACCGTGGCCGGACTTTACAAGTCCGATTGGTTCGCTGTGGAATCAGTGGTGTCAGAAGAAGTTGTGAGGTCTATCATTCCCAAGTTGTTGAGGGCCGGAGCAAGAGGGATCATAGAGTATTCCCTGAACAAGGTCCTGTAATCGAACTGATACCATTTCGTTTTGGAATGAGGAATGGGTCGAGGAACCTTCTTGTCCAGGGAAGGTTGTCTCAATATTACTGATTTGAAATCCACTCGGGTCATAGTAATTTCCGAAAACCGCGTCGGATTGGCTAATGATTCCTGCCCGAATTCCGCAATGATCTGATACCAATGCTCGTTCAAAGCAGTAAGAATTTGGGGAACCTTCTTTAATGAAGAAGGGTTCCCCCGATTTTACTTCTTTGATTGAGGGTTATAGCAAATGCCAAAATTCATGTCCGAAAATACCCGGAAAACCCGCTTTTTAAAAAAAGCCGGTTTTCCGAACCTTTCCGGCAAAAACTTCTATCATACTAACAATGTAGGTCTTCTTCATTCCGCACCTAACTTACTAACGTGCTAACAGGAATCGGCCTTGTAACGGACAAAACTTTTGGCAAACCGTATAGTATCAGTATTATCTTGTTGGAGATTGCTTCGGGCGATGCCATCGCAATGTCAATCTTTCAGTTTTCCGAGGAGCCCAACCGACATTACTGTTGAGAATCCCCGCAGGCGTTGCTCTTGGCAATCAAAATTATCAGGGGCATCTCAATAAAAGAAGTCTTTTATCGCCCTGAGAAGGGATACCCCGAAACCCAGAGCGACTATTGCGTGCGGGAGGAATTCACCAAGCGAATCTCTAAGGTTCGTTTGCCTGCCGCGGCTCAGACGGTAGCCGACCACCAGAGTCCCTACGACACCTATCCAAATGAGTGTTTCCTGGAAGAAAAGCGTCCATGCGGGAGGTACAGTAATGACCAGCTGGCGGAAAACCTCGAATTGAAACATCTGCCATAATACCAGAGGGAAATGAACCCCCAAGTTTATCAAATAGTAAAGATGAAAAGCCATGTACCCAACCAACACGAGCGGCAGCAAAGCCAAACCGTACCGAGCAAAGTTCTCCTTGGTATCGTCTCCGGAGGCCCTGGCGGAGACCGCGGCGGAAAGTAGAACGAGCAGGTTTGCAGACGCCAGAATCCCGATGAAAAAGATCGTAAAACGAATGAGTTCCGGCACATTGGGCAGGAGAATCCCCAACTTTTCATAAATAGCCGATTTGTGAAGTAGCTCGCTCAACAGCCCCCCAAGCATGCTGATCACCAGGAAAGCTGTTACCGCGAATGCCTGGCGAATCTCCCAGATCTCTCTTCCCGGCACCCTCAGGTTCAAAGTGATCGCACTGTGCGGACAATTCTTGTAACAAGCCCCGCAAAGCTTACAGAACCGGTTGCTTCTCAGGCTGGGAACCATCTGTCCGAAAGGACACCCCTCACGCTTGTCCGTTCCAATGAAGCACTCGTTGGACGTGCACTGGGAGGCACATACGTTTCTGTCCGCCCGGAGCTCTATTGGTGAGACTTTGGCGAAGACGCCCATCATTCCACCCAGGGGGCACAAGTATCTGCACCACGACTGCCTCTCGAAAATCACCGAGACCAGTATTGCCAACCCCAGGATGGACAGCAGCAACAGACCTGTATTGAACGGCGAGTTTCTGATGTCTGTGGCTGTCTCCAACCATATGATGAACAGGGCGGATGCGGCCACTATCAAATCGCTGTGAAGCTTGAGAAATGCGGGAAACGGCAACTCCCAGGATATGATTCGCTTGGCCAGATTGCTTATGGCCCCCATAGGGCAAACAGAGCACCAGAAACGAGCCCACAAGAATGCGCCGAACACCATCGTGGGCCACCCTATTGCCCAGCTGAAGAGTCCCCCAAGGTTGCTTTCGGGATCGGCTGGCCCTAGAAAGAGCATTATCAGCAAAATGAAGAAGAAAGGAGTAGCCGCACTCTGGAATATTGCCGGGAAAAGCGGGCTTTTCATAGCCGAGCGAAGGGCAGGCATTCGCAACAGATCGATTCTTCCCTGGCCTTCTATCCGCCTGAGATCGAAGTACACGTCCTGCGGCCTAAGTATGCCGTTCTCTGCGAGCAAGACCGCCCTCTTGAGAGTTGTCGCGAGTTCTCTGTCGTTGCCTGGCCAAGAGTAGGTCACCAGCGCCTTGACTGTCTCTTTTGGGAGTTTCCGAAAATCTTTATGAAGTTCCTGGCAATACTGGTTGACGTAGTGCCTGGCAAGGGCAGGTATTTCTTTGCGGCGCTTCCTGAGGGGCGGAATATCAAGACAATTCCTGAGAAGCCAGTGCAATAGAGGATGCTTTTCTTCTGAGATTTCAGACGCGTCCAGGTTGGTTGTACCTATCAGGCGGAAGTCTGCAACTTGATCGGTGGCTCCGCTCAATCTCCTGAAGGTCCCTGTCTGCAGCGTTTTCAGCAGCTCGTCCTGCACCTTGGGAGTAAGCTGCTCAATGCTTCTGACGACTAGGGTCCCTTCTTCCGTAAGCTCAAAATACCCGGGTGTCTCCAGCTTATGATCACCCTCAGCGTCGGATTCCGAGCCAAAGAAGAGCCTCATCTGTTCTTTCGTGCGATCCGCAGGACTTTCCGGAAGCTCGCAATAATTGGCAGTCGATTCGGAGGGAGCAAATGGGCTCAACAGATCGAGGCATAGGAATATCCGTTTGTGATGATTGCTCGCTCCGTAAATCGCATGGGCCATGAATTCTTTGCCAACGCCGGTTTCGCCCGTAATAAGTATCGGTTCTCCGGAACGCGCGAGTTCTTCGAGTTGTTTTCCGGTTCTGCGCCGCACCGTCTCACTGACGAAGTAGTCAGGAAACAGGTGCTCCTGGCGGGAGATGAGCGTTTGCAGAGCCCGCTTTTTCCGCACGTACTTATAAACGCTCCCGTCGAGCCTCACCACTTTGCGGGCCAGACTCTTCAGGACGGTTACAGCAGCGGCAGGTTCCGACTGCAGGATTTTCTCGAATTCAAGGGCCGGAATTTCAAGAACCCGACAGGTTTCCAGTGCCACGACCTCGGAATTCATCGGGGCCGGCCGGCCGATCAGATAGCTGATTTCGCCAACGAGATCTCCGGGGTAGACAATTTCCACAGGAATGTCCTGCCCCACTTCTTCCTTTATCACCACCGAAGCGCGTCCGGAAATCAGGAAACGGATAGTCTCCCCACGATCGCCGGCCTGAACTAGCACGGAGTCGGGCTGGTAGTCCTTCAGAGTGCTCTTCTGGCGGATTGACTCTCTTAGGCTTTCGGAAAGGTCACGGAAAGGATCTTCCGGAAGTTCTGAAAAGGCTATTTCTTGCAGATAAGGCGACATGGGTCTGATATGGTTCAGCCTTTATGAGAGATTCTTTCGAGAGCGAAACGCTACAACCGAGGCTTCTCTTGGGCTCTGAAAATGAGTCTCGGCCGCCTTCCGGCATGCATCCTCAAACCTTGTCATTCGGTTTTCACGGCGGTCTCGATTCTTATGCCGTACTTCTCGATTTTCGCGAGTAGCGTCGGCCTTGAGAGGCCCAGAAGTTTCGCCGCCTGTGATCTGTTGCCTCCCGTGAGATTGAGCGCCTCAGTTATCAGCAATCCGGCGAATCGGTCGATTACGTCGGTGAACATCTTGTCCCCGCTCCCTGAGGCCAAAGCCCCTCGTACCCAATCCCGGATAGTGTCATCGTCACGATCGGACACTGTTTCTCGGGCGGCGGATTCTCCCCTGATGGCCTGGGAGATTTCTTCAGCGTTTATTGGTGCGCCCCTGCTGAAGATAATGGCTTTCTGAATAGTGTTGCCCAACTCGCGCACATTGCCCGGCCACGAGTAATTGTTCAGGACCGCTTTCGCTTCGTCGGTCAATCCGGGGCTGTTGACATTCATCTCCTTCGCGTGTTTCTTCAGGAAATAGTCCGCAAGCATCAGGATGTCTGCTGCTCTCTCCCGGAGTGGCGGCAGGCGTAGCGTCACCACCTTGAGCCTATAGTAAAGATCTTCCCTGAATCGCCCTTCTGCAAGGGCGGCTTCAAGGTCTCTGTTAGTCGCGGCCAATACCCGGACATCCACAGGGATGGGAAAGCGGCCTCCAAGGCGTTCGATACTTTTCTCCTGGAGGAGTCGAAGGATTTTCGCCTGAATGCTGAACGGCATGTCTCCGATCTCATCGAGGAAGACCGTCCCTCCATTGGCCTGCTCGATTTTGCCCACGCGGCGGGTGATGGCACCGGTAAACGCACCTTTTTCATAGCCGAACAATTCACTTTCCAGAAGAGTCTCTGGGATAGCCACGCAGTTTATTATCAGGAAAGGCTTGTCCGATCGTATACTGTGCTGGTAAATGGCTCTTGCCACCAGCTCTTTTCCTGTTCCGGATTCTCCCCTTATGAGCACGGTTGCATCCGTGGAAGCCACACGTCCGATTGCCTTGAACACCTCCTGCATGGCTCTGCTGCGGCCCAGAATAGCTTCGGCGGAATCACCGGCCGGAACGACGTCCATCTCCACCCGTGAACGCATGAACCTGCCTGCTTCCAGCGCCTTTTCTATTGTATTGAGCATCTCCGGTATTTCGAACGGTTTTAACACGTAATCGTAGGCGCCCAGCTTGGTCGCCTCTATTGCAGTGTCCGTGGTGCCGAACGCCGTCATTATTATAACCGGCAGTTTCGGCTCAATCTCGTGCATGGCCTGGAAGGTTTGCAGTCCGTCCATTCCGGGCAGTCTAACGTCCATGATGACTGCGTCCGGGACCTTTGTCTTGACGATTTCCAGGCCAGCTTCTCCCGTTGCCGAAGTCCGAACCGCGTGCCCTTCGGATTGGAGCAGCTTCTCAAAGCTGTGCCTTAATTGCGCGTCGTCGTCTACTACTAGGATTGTGCCCACGGTTCAGCCTCCGTTATCGGAAGTGTAATAATGAAAGTCGCACCCTCACCTTCTTTGGATTTCAAATCGAGCCATCCTCCGTGTTCTTCGACTATACGAGTGGCTATACTGAGACCCAGGCCCGTACCCTCTTCTTTCGTGCTAAAAAAGGGCTGAAACAATTTCTCCTGTATTGATTCAGGCACACCCGGCCCTTTGTCCGCCATTTTGATTACTACAACAGGCCCTACGCCCTCCGAGGAGCCAACCTCTTCGCTCACCCATATGGAGCCTCCGTCCACCATGGCCTCGCACGCGTTGACCATGAGATTCACGAAGACTTCCTTCAATTGATCGGGATCAGCCGAGATTTCAGGAAGCCTTTCTTCTCGCTTCACATCCACTTTCACATCGTAAGATTCCAGACGGTAGCGAAGCAATTGCACGGCCATGTCCACGGCGTCCGAAGGGCTGACCTTCTGCATTTTCAGCTTCGGGGGTCTGGAAAACTCCAGGAAGTTTTGGACGATCGTGTCTATGTGACGGATCTCTTCCGAAATCACCTCGAAGTCCTCTTTCTGGCTCGGTGCCAAGGCCAATGTGCGCTCCATCGAGAACAACCGCATCTTCACTGAGGTCAACGGGTTTCTCACGCTGTGCGCCACTCCTGCGGCCAATTTTCCCACAAGGGCCCACTTTTCCGCTTGGGCTAGATGTTCCCTGCTCCACTTGAGCTTGCTCTTGGTTTGATCCACGTCCTCTATAAGGTCTTGAAACCGCAGACTGAGTGCTTGGACTTCGTCCCCAACGCCCCCGTTGCCTTTCTTTGCGTCAGTGGCCACAGCCAATTGCCGGATCGGCCCCAGCACTTGAATGAGCAGGACGTACGCAAGAACGATCCCCAGCACCAGCACACACACAAGCGCAGCCGAAGCCAATACTGTCGTAAGTTGGGCATCGTCTCGGATTCGTTCGCGAGCCGCGGTCAATCGCGCCTCAAGGACTCTCGTGAATTCGTGGCAAAGCTCAATTATCGCTATATACTGTCCCCGGATGCCTTTCTGGACCTTGAACCCTTCGTCCTTCTTGCCCTCCTTGTAAAGTCTGATCACCTCGTCTCGATGGTAGGCATATCGTACGTACTGCGACTCCAGGCGGTTCAGAATGTCTCTCTCCTGATTGGATACAGCCCATTTGCGGGCCCGTTTCAACCAGGCTTCAAACGACTCGTGGTATTTGTCCAGCTGAACGAGCCATTCTGGATCGCCATCCTGAGAATAATAAGTGACATAACCTTTCTGCATCACCAAGGCGTTCTCAAGTTCTTGAGAAGTCCGGAGCGCATCAATGTCAGATTCGACAAGGGCTGTGAAAAACCTGTCCATGGCGTAGGTATACCAGATGGAAATACCCCCTCCCCCTACCGTCACAAGAACCAACAAGGTCAATATTGAAAGAATGCGCGTACGCAGACTTATTCCCTGCCACATAATTCCTCCGCAGTCCGGATATAATCCTCGATTAAAAGTCGACCCTGCCGCCCAACCTCACCTTACAAATATTAGATTCTTGCGAAAGAGCGTTTCCACCATTTGTGCCACGAGGAAACCTTAAAAGGTCCGGCAAAAACTGATCCACATTTTTCCGTCACACACTATTCCTGAATATCTGGGTAGTCAATGCCGCAGATGTGCGTTTGTGTCCCGACGGTTTTTACAGATTGTAAAGAACGCTGACATGCAGATCCGTTTTTTCGAAAAGTCAAATATTCCGTCAGCGGCAAGAACCGCTGTTTCACTGATTCTCGTTATCTGCTCTTCATCGCTCGCATTGGCACAACCGTTGCTATAGGTGAAAGCCAGAGATCTGTGGAGGGCGTAACGAGAAAGGCCACACGCGAGAGGGAACTTTTTTACGATATGGCCCTCCATAGCTTCTCATTTTCCAGCGGCCTCTGAAAAGGCGCTAGACATTAGTGTCAGCTATAGTGGCCCGTCAGGCCCTGGATCCTGCCGAGGGAATCTCAATACCGCTGTTGTTTTGTTTCATCAGTCAACGGATCTCGGAACGCGTGAGAGTTATGAATTCACGATACTGTGCGGGTCTATGTCGGTCCGCCCACTGAACGGAGTATGAAAAATGCTTGTTAAATACTGGATGAGAAAAGACTTTGTCACGGTAGATATAGACGATTCCATGCAAGACGCCTTGACCCTGATGAAAGAACACAAAGTGGCCATGCTTCCGGTCATGCGAAAAGGCGAGCTGGTGGGCGTGGTCACGGACAGAGATCTCAAGCGGGCCTCCGCTTCTGATGCAACGACTCTGGACATACATGAGCTGATCTATCTGCTGTCCAAAATAAAAATCGGCGAGATCATGAGCAAGAACCCTGTCACAGTGCCCCCTGACTACACAATTGAAGAAGCGGCTTCGGTGATGTTGAAGCACGACATTTCGGGTGCGCCGGTGGTAGACAAGGAAGGACGTGTGCTGGGATTGGTGACAAAACAGGAGATGTTCAAGGCATTGATTTCTCTAAGCGGCCTTGAACGCAGGGGTGTACAGTTCGCTTTCCAGCTTGAGGACAATCCTGGATCGATAAAAGAGGTCACGGACATTATCCGAAACCACGGCTGCCGTCTGGTGAGCATTCTGACATCGTACGAACGCGCGCCGGTGGGATACAGACACGTGTACGTCAGAGCGCACTCCGTCGACCGACTGGATGTACCTAAACTGCTTGATGAA
>JACRDE010000409.1 GCA_016212935.1 Desulfomonile tiedjei
AAGCGTGGTTTGTTCACGACACGTAGCCCTCGTGAAGGTAGGTCAGCCCGAAGGTCAAGGGGAACTCACTTATGGAATGCAGCCCGGCTTTCTGAAACAAGGCGGCGAGATCGTCCGGATGCAAAAAGTCCTGAATGGAATCTGGCAAGTATCGGTAAGCACTCCTGTTTCCTGAAATAATTCCGCCCAGTACAGGGATCACGTTATTCAGATACCACGTGAAGAAGCGTCTGAGCCTCAAGTTCCGGGGGAATGTCATCTCAAGCACTATAACCTTGCCCCCTGATTTTACCACCCGAGCCATCTCCTTGAGGGCAGAGAGTCTGTCAGGCATGTTCCGTATTCCGAAAGCCATGGTTGCCGCGTCGAAGGTATTGTCCGGAAAAGGAAGGTGAAGAGCGTCCGCGGCGGCATAGGTGATTCTGCCCGATAGCTTTCGAGTCTCGGTCTTTTCAACCGCGAATCGCATCATTTGTTCCACGAAGTCTACGCCAAATACCTCAATTTCTCCGACAGTCGCGATATCAATGGCCAGGTCGCCCGTGCCCGTGGCTACGTCCAGGGCAGTCTTGGCGTGACCGGGCAGCCGCGACACTGCGAATCGCCGCCATCTTATATCCTGGCGACCGGACATTATCCTGTTGAGGAGGTCGTAACGAGGACTTATCGCGTTGAAAATGCGCTTCACCGCGGTTACGCGTTCTTCATCGGTCCATTGCTTCAACGGCTTATTGTTTATAGCTGGCTCCATTTGCAGAAAACTCTTTCAAGGATGTCAAAAGTCTCGTAAAGGATCACGCCCATAAGAGCAAGCACAACTATGCCCACAAATATTTGGGGAACATCGGCTCGGCCCCACGCGTCCAGTATGTAGAACCCCATGCCGTAACGCGTCCCTATGGACTCCACAAAGAATAACACAGCCACCACGGTTCCGGTGGCTATCCTTAACGCGGTGAAAACAGCGGGCAGAGTGGAAGGCCAAATCACGTGCGCAAACAGATGCCGCTTTGTCCCCCCGAGGCTGAATAGCGCATACCTGGCTGAACGAGGGACTGCTCTAGCTGCGTCACGGGTGGTGATGAGGAGTTGGAAAAAGAGTATCAACGAAAGCATCGCAATCTTGCCCATATCACCGAGACCGAAGATGAGCAGCACGAGCGGCAAAAGCACTATTTTGGGCACCGGGTACGTGAGATAAATGAGCGGTCGGGCCAATCTGTCGGCTCTGGCGTTAGATCCCAGGAAGAGCCCAAGGGGCACGGCGCTCACGAAGGATACCACCAACGCGGCAAATACACGAATCGAGGAACTTCCCACATGATGCCAGAATTTCTGGGTCCGCGCCTCTGAAGCGAGTTTGGCTAGCACAGTCGCCGGTCCTGCCAGCACCGATTCGCCGGCCCACCACGCGCCGACTTGCCACACGGCCAGAAGCGTCAGAACTCCCCAAACGTAACCGCTGCGGGAACTGCTCATAAGGCCTGCTCCAACCGGCCGCGAACGCGTCTGTACAGTTCGTAAAATTCCTGGGTGCCGCGGTAATCAGGGCTGCAAGCCGAGGGATTATCCACCACCTCCAGCACCTCACCGGGTGTCCCCCCCATGACCAGAATGCGTTGCCCCAGGCGGACAGCTTCTTGAATGTTGTGTGTCACCAGTGCCATGCCAAATTTTCGCGCGCGCCATGATTCAGCGACCAGGTCCTGCAGCCTCTCGCGAGTAAGCGTATCCAGGGCTGCAAAAGGCTCGTCGAGCAGCAACAGCGATGGATCTAGTATCAGAGCCCTCGCCAGAGCCACGCGCTGCTTTTGTCCCCCTGAAAGCTGTTGTGGAAATACTTCACCCTTGTCTCCGATGTCCAATTCCGTGAGAAGGTCACTGACCCGCTCTCGATTCACCAGTTCACGGCGAATGCGCAGACCGAGTTCCACATTGTCTCGAACTGTTTTCCACGGAAAAAGACCATAATCCTGGAGCACCAGAGAGATTGCCCTGTGCGGGCGCACCAGATGCTCTCCCTTGAACTCAACTCGACCGGTAGTGGGCGCCTCCAGACCAGCCATCATAAGCAGCAGAGTGGACTTGCCGCAACCTGAAGGCCCTACCACAGCCAGAGTCTCTCCTGGAGACAGGCAAACGTCCGTGTTGCTCAACGCGGGAATCGGACCGTTGTCGGCCCTGTAGGTCTTGGTTACCGCGATGCAGCGAATGAGATCATGGGAGGTATCCTGCATCTACTACCTGTTCATAGGTAAGCGCTGTTGTGATAACGCCGCGCTTGTGAAGCCATTTCACTATGGCCTGGACTGCTTCTTTGTCCGGAGCGAAGAGCTTGGGGAAATGAGGAACAGGGTAGGTGGCTTTCAGTGGCTCAGGTAAACGCACATGTTCCACCATTACCCCGCGGATGGAATCCGGATCGGCACTGACGAGATTGTTGGCCTCATTTTGCGCGGCCAGAAATGCCTTCACCTCTTTGCCGTTCTTCTTCATGAAAGGCCCTGAGAATACCAGAACAGTCTGGCTCTCACCGAGCCCGGAATCGTCCGCGAGCAGGACGGCGCCCTTAGCAAGAGCTGCCGTTACGAGAGGTTCCGGAAGCGTCGCTGCCTCGACCTGGCCGGAAAGCAGCAACTGCATGCGCAAGCCGATATTTTTCGCCTCAATTGAAGCGACCTTGTCCTCAGGCACTCCTTTGGATGTGAGCAGCTGCGAAGTCACATAATCGATCACCGAATTGGAGGATACTGCCACAGGCACATCCACGAGGTCCGCAGCGGACTTATACTTGCCCCCGGGTTTTCCCAATACGGCGAACATGCGCCGATCCTTGCGCGTATCGTAATTGGTAGCAACCGACATAACGTCGCGACCATTCGCTTTGAGCACTATGGCAGTGAGCAGGTCCCCGAAATAGCCATCTATGCTTCCGGTTGTAAGGGCAATGTCCTTCTCTGCTGCCGTATTGAACGGGATCAGCTCAACGTTAACGCCGTGCTTGGTGAAAATCCCCTTGTCCTGGGCTACAAACAAAGGAAGGGCCTGCAGCACGGGCAATACACCGAACCGGATCTTGGCGGATTCCTGAGCCTGTGCCAATCCGCTCATTGCGACGACGGCGGCAACAATTAACGATGCAAATATCGGACGAAAGCGCATGATCACCTCCAATTTTTATTCAGCATTGCTCCTGATACCGAAGTTGATAAGATCCACGGTGGTTTTGATCCACAAGTCCAGTTCCTTGGAATCGCCCTTGTACAGGCCAAGCCCTGAGTCCAGGAATTCCGTGTAATACGCCCTCAACAGGGTCTCCAGGAGTGAGTTGATAAGGAACCCCACCCTATGAATGTCGATATCGGATCTCAATTCGCCTCTCGACACAGCCCTCTCAATGAGATCGGAAAGGAATTCGCTTCCCTGGCGCCGGAGCTGAATCAATCTCTCCGACCCGAACGGCGCATCGCCGGATTGCAGCAGCTGAAAATACACGGCTGTCAGCAACGGATGCCGATCTATGAATTGAAAACCAGATCTCAGTAGTTTTTCCAGCCGTTCCGGAAAGGGAAGTTCCTCGGTTTCGCCGCGCACTTGCTTCAGGTGCTGTTTTACTCGTTGAACCGCCATTTCAAGGATCGCGTCGAAGAGGTTCCGCTTGGTCTTGAAGTACTGAAAAATGCTCCCTTTACTTATCCCCGCGGTCCTGACGAGGCTGTTCATGGAAGCGTTTCTGTAGCCTTTGGATGCAAATTCGCTTACTGCAGCCTGAAAGACTTTCTCCTGTTTTTCCGGTGACAGGTTCCTGAACAACTCGGTTCCTGCGTCGAACGATTCGTCCATAACAGCTTCTTTAGAGGATTTTGGATCATGACCACCCGGTCAATGACCGCATGGTCATTCTAGCCTATCGATTCGTTCGGATCAAGGTCCATCACAAGTCTTTTTCCGGCGAATTCCCAAAGGGGTTGACGATAGGGTCCCAGTTGGTTTACCAAGTTCCATGCCGTTAGTAACCGTAATAATTCCTACTTACAATCGAGCGCTGCTTGTGAGGCGAGCGATCAGGTCCGTGCTGCGCCAGACTTTCCCGGATTTCGAGGTGATCGTCGTGGACGACGGGTCTGACGACTCTACGCCCGAGGTCTTGGACCGATTCGGGCGCTCGATCAAATGGATGAGTCAGAAACACAGCGGAGTGTCTGCTGCTCGCAATACAGGAATTGAGCAAGCAAATGGTAGGCTTCTGGCTTTTCTCGATTCGGACGATGAATGGCGCGCAGAAAAACTGGCCCGCCAAGTGGCCCTCTTCAAGAAATGCCGCAAAACGTCTTTCATCTGCCATACTGATGAGATCTGGAAGCGCGACGGAAAAGTTGTTTCCCAAAAGAAAATCCATCGCAAGCAGGGTGGGAGTTTTTTCGAACGCGCTCTGGAGCTCTGTCTCATCAGCCCATCGTCAGTCATGATTTCGAGAAGCTTGCTGGATGAGGTAGGCTGGTTTGACACCGAACTGATTGCTGCAGAGGACTACGATCTGTGGCTCAGGATAACGGCTTTCCATGAAGTGGACTTCGTCCCTGAACCGCTTGTGGTGAAGCATGGAGGAGGCCCCGATCAGCTATCCATGACAACGCCAGCCATTGATACGTACAGAATTCGCGCTATATTGAAGATCCTGGCCGATCCCCGGTTGACTGAAGATTACCGGAAGGCAGCAGTCAAGGAACTGATCCGTAAATGCAAAATCGTTTACCTGGGCTGCCTGAAAAAGGGAAAAATAGAAGACGCGCAGGCATATCTTGAACTGGCTGAATCATTCCACACCGATGATCGTTGACCCTCGCTCAGTGGATCTCGAGGATAGAACCTATCTCATCCCTTGCTATTCCAATCTGTCAGCCCTCACAAAATCAATTCAAAGAATTGGCATTCTGAATTCCCCACTGGTTCAACAGCTTGCTGACGGTAGAATGATACCTGTAGCCGGTCGCAGAAGGCTGCAATCCACGGTCGCTCTGGGACTGGACCATATACATGTGAGACTCTTGCCGGAAGCTGTGCCCATAGCTGAAGGATTCGCTCTGGCATTCTGGGACAACGCAGCCCACCGGGTTTTCGATATAGCTTGCACGGCCGTTGTAATCCGCCGGGTGTTTGAGTTGTTCCCGCGGGACGTAGCCGCAAGAGATTTTCTGCCGATTCTTGGAATTGCTTTGAAGGGACCCAGGCTGGAACGCCTCAGGGCAATAGGCGGATTAGAGTCTTCACTCCTGGAAGCCTTCTCCCATGGGCGGATTCACGAGAAGACGGCTGCGCTCCTATGCGAAATGGAAGCTGAGACGCGCCTGGGCCTGCTGGACCTCACTGAGAAGCTTCGGCTGAATGCCAACAAAAAGGCTGAAATCATCAGCTGGCTCTTCGATCTTTCGGTCCTGGAAGCAACACCGATTTCAGAGCTGTTGGCTCGCGAAGAAGCGAAGAGCATTATTTTCGAATGCGACGGGACTGTTCCAGAGCGTGCTGAACGTTTTCGCGAACTCATAAGGTCATGGAAGTTTCCGGAATTGATCGCGCGGGAGAACGAGTTCAGAGACTGGGTCAGGGGACAATCTCTACTCGAAAAGATGTCTGTTCAACCAACAACTTCCTTTGAGGACCCAGGCTGCGTCATAGAAATCAGAACCGATTCTACAGATGAGGCGGAGCGCATTGTCAGTGCGGTCAAACAACACGCGAGGCCCAATCAGTGAAATTCCCCATCGAACAGGTTTGGGTTGACGACGAAGTCAGAGACGAGCCCCTGACACGGGAGATATTACGCAAATTACCAGCTGCCCGGATTCTCGGAAAAAACGAGATAGAGGATCAATGCAGGGCCATGGAAATGGACCGCGACCCTTTCAACCGAGGTAAAAGAACCCTGAGACTCACAAAAAACAAGGGAGCTTTTGTTAAACCCTGCCCAGGAACTCCGGAATATATCTGCTGCGGCCTGGAGATTCTTAACATTGGCCAGGGTTGCCCGATGGACTGCCGCTATTGCGCTCTGCAGGTTTATTTTAATCGACCTATCCTTGAAGTATTTGTAAATACAGGCGATCTTTTCTCCGATTTGGAAAGACACCTGATCAATGATCCCAGAGGAGTTCACCGCATTTGCACAGGAGAATTCACGGATTCGCTGGCTCTGGATCCGTTGACCGGTTTGGCTGGCAAGCTTGCGGAATTCTTTTCGCGTTCAACCAACGCTTCGCTGGAGATCAAGACGAAAACCGATTTCGTGGACCCCCTCCTGGAAGTCGATCCCCACGGCAGGGTGGTGATCGCTTTTTCTGTGAATTCCCGTGAAATCACGAGAAAGGACGAAATCCGAGCAGCACCTGTGGCAAAGAGACTGGCTGCAGCTGCGCGAGCTGAGAAACGGGGCTACAGAATCGCTTTTCACTTCGATCCAATAATCCCTGTTCCGGGCTGGGAAGAAGCTTACTCATCGGTTATAAACGAGATTTTCACTACGGTAGATCCTTCGTCAATCTCATGGATATCAATGGGCGTCCTGAGATTCGTGCCGGCATTGAAGGAAATAGCTGCCGCTAGATTCGGAAGAATTCCTTACTTTCACGACGGCTTTATCAGGGGACTGGATGGTAAGAGCCGTTTGCACGTTGACCGACGCATAAACATTTATAAGTATATGATAGACAAGATTAGACGGCGGGCCCGGGAAGCTCGAATCTATCTATGCATGGAATCGCCCCATGTTTGGAGAGAGTGTTTGGGTATCAGTATGGATTCAGACGACGATCTGACTTCGTACCTGGACTCCGCGATACTCCCGTACACTTACGGACTGTGAAAATGTCTGGTGCTAATACTCCTCGATCCTGGAACACCCATGCGCTGCTCACAAGGGCTGCGCTAAGATCAGTGTTCGAGCCTCGCCTGGAAGAGACCGTTGAGGTAGTAGGTATAGAAGAGTTTCTATTGCGGGCAAACCGCGATTTCCTGGAAATAATTGAAGAATACAACAGAAGAATCGGCCTTCACGCAGGCATGCCCTTCAAGACGAGCTCATCCGAATCTCATATGGCAACCAGCGACCAGTTCTTGACGGCATTGAAGCTGAATCCTTCAATCGCATTCAATTACGTGAGAGCCCTTTCTCCGGATGAAATTCCCCCAGAGACTCCGCATGATCCCTCCAGAAACGGTCCTCCCGGAGGAATGTACGTTCCTCTCCCCGAGGGTGAGGCTACTACTGGCAGCGAAGTCCTCATAACGTTTTCCGACGAACCGGATTGGGGAATGGACCAGGATCTCTATCCCATACGCGAGTACGGCTACGGTCAGGCTCCCTTCGGACAAGAAACCGGAAAGACGTCCCAAGCGCCTTTTCACATGACCTTCCTCCATGAAAACCCAATCGTGACAACAATTATCCCGGACATCCGGAAGAGCTTTATGGAAGAGCGGATCCGAGTATTCTTCGCTCTCGCTCGAACAGCTTTCGCTCACGGGGTCAATTACTGGGGCTGGCGATTCACTGCCTGGGCCATGCATTATTTGCAGGACTTGACCCAACCCTATCACGCTAAGCCGTATCCGCCTGCGCTTGCGCCAGTTTGGAGGCGCCTTGCAATGAGCCGAGACCTAAGAGGATTCATCGCCAAGCTAGGGAATTACCTCAAGAATCATCACCTACTGTTCGAGGCCGCTGTCCATTTTATAATCAACGAAGTTGCCAAAAAGCCTCAGGATCATCCGTTCCTGAGGGCACTCGAAGGTTCGGGCAAGACGGGCCAGAAACTGCTGGTGAAGGTTATGCATGACAGCTCAAGGTTCCCCGCCCGAATCGCCACGACCGTTGACCGTGAGATGACGAACGTTATGAATGTTCCAAGGATTGAAGATATCGACTATTCACTTGAAGACGACTCAGCATACAGAATTGCTCCGGAAATAGTCAAAGCTGCCCAAAAGCGCCCGGAACAACTCGACCGGTTCATACATATAGTGAGTGATTGTCTCCTGGAAACAGGTAACGTAACTAGGTACGCTATCCAAATCGCTACTTGCTCCAATTCCAAGGGAGAGAAGTTCCTCTAGTCGTCGCGCGGGGCTGACGACATGGACTGATGAGATGCTCACTAACTCAGTGGCATTGCCTCCAACAGTACTCCATCGTGAGTTCTTTAGGAATTGCCAAAATTCTTGTCTCATTTACGCTAATGGTACCGTCACCCCTGACTCGATCCGGGGTCCAGACTCTGCATTCCTGCCTTCGCAGGAATGACGAGCAAACGGACACTATTCTTGGCAACTGCTATAACAGAGCAAAGCTAACAATCCCACAGGCAAAGAAGCTTCCGAAATCCTTGGACTCGCTGTTTTCTATTTCGCGGACCACCTCAGGCTACATCCGAGTAATCAGACGGACTTTGTGATTCCGTGGATTGAGATCTGCCCCATACAGGGGCCATCAGGTCTCTCATGACTTTTGTTCTTGATCTCAACCATTCATCGCTGGGGAACTTGCCTCTTGAGATTCTGCTTCTTAGCTCTTCTACCAGTGGATGCTTTGGGAATTGTCTTTTAAACTCTGCATATGTATCTGAGAATTCTTTGAATAGCGAGCTCATGACTGTCTCCTGAACTATAAAATAGCCAGTTTCGAATGCTATAGATTATGACATTAAATTCAATTCTTGGTTCCACGGTTTAGTATTTTTAATCACTAAACTATATATCAATTTGTTGGCACAGGAATTCCCAAAAGTAATCACGGATTGGCTACGCAGAACACCAAAAGAGAATCATTCGCCAATTCGGCGGAATTTTGGAAAACTACCATAATTATCAGCAGTAAAGAGAACTGACAGGTTCGAAAAACAAAAGGCGGCCCCAAGGCCGCCCTTTGGCACAGCGAGAGTCACGCTAGGAAACTCTGAACTTGTAGACCTCGTTTGTCTGAGGATCGATCACGTGCACCGCGCAAGCTATGCAGGGATCGAACGAATGAACTGTGCGCAAGACCTCAAGGGGCTTCTTGGGATCGGCAACAGGAGTTCCGATCAGCGCGTTCTCTATGGGGCCTTTGACGCCCTTGGCGTCCGCGGGACCGAGGTTCCAAGTGGAGGGAACCACTTGCTGATAATTCTTGATCTTGCCTTTTTCTATGTTGACCCAATGGCCCAGGGAGCCGCGGGCGACGTCGTTCAGTCCGGCGCCCTGGCCGTTCACGGTCTCGTCCAGCTTGTACGGAGTGAAGGTCTTGGTGTCGCCCTTCTTGATGTTCTCGACGAGATCCATGGTCCACTTCTCCGCCGCTTTGGCGTTCACGAGGCACTTTATGCCGCGCGCTGCGATACGCCCGAGGGTTGAGAACAGGGCTTCCGGACCGACTTCCAGTTTCTTGAGCACCGCGTCCACGGTGTCTTTGATCTCTTTGTTTCCGCCGACATAGGAAACCAGGCATTGGGCCAGAGGACCGACTTCCATGGGCTGACCGTCGTATCTAGGGGCCTTGAGCCAGGTGTACTTTCCGTCTTTGGACTGGGTGTCAGGAACAGCGCCTTTGAGTTTGTCACCACTGAGCGGCTTGGTCTCTCCGACTGACGGATGAAGGGGTTTGTCACCTTCGTACCAGGCCCGTGTTACGTCTTCGGTGATCTTTCCGGCGTCGAACTTGGCGAGTTTGAGTTCGCCGTTCATGAGCACACCACGCGGGAAGTAGAAGCTGTCCGGCTCGACATCGGACTGGGGGAAGTCGCCATAGGCCAGGAAGTTCTTGTTTCCGCCGATCTTGGCCCAATCCTTGTAGAATGACGCCACAGCCAGAAGGTCAGGGATGTAGACTTCTTCGATGAACTTGACCTGCTCTTTGAGCATGAAAAGGTACTTTGCGATGAAATCGGCGTTGAGCTGTTCCGTAACTGTGACACCGCCGGGGAGATGGCCCTGGAGGTGAGGGTTCTTCGCGCCCCAAATGGCGGTCATCTGTGCCGCATGAACCTGCTGGCGGAGGTTGTCCAGGTAATGGCCGACTGCCATCAGGTTGGCTTCCGGTGGGAGCTTGTATGCCGGGTGGCCCCAGTAGGCGTTTGCAAAGGGGCCGAGCTGGCCGGAATCAACAAAAGCCTTGAGTTTTCCTTTTAGACCTTCGTAATATTTCTTCGTCCCTGGACGGCCGCTGACTGCTCCGGACAAATCTGAAGTCTTGGCGGGGTCGGCCGACAATGCGGACACAACATCAACCCAGTCAAGTGCGCACAGCTGATAGAAATGAACAGGGTGATCGTGCATGTTCTGGGCCGCGTGGGTGAGGTTTCGGACGATTCTTGCGTTAGGCGGGATCTTGATTTTCAGAGCGTCTTCAACCGCTCTTACGGATGCCATTGAGTGAACCAAGGTACAGACGCCACAGGATCGCTGAGTAATAAGGTGCGCATCTCTCGGATCCCTGCCCTGGAGAATAATTTCTAGGCCCCTAAAGAGAGTTCCAGAGCTCCAAGCGTCTTTCACCTTTCCATTTTCCACTTCGACTTCTATGCGCAGGTGACCCTCAATTCTTGGGATCGGGTCAACGACGACTCTTGCCATTTTCTTGCTCCTTTTGAAAAGCTTACCTCATTGCTAGAGGGCTGCCGGAACACGAGTCCGTGTTATATTTTTCCTACGTAGAACGGGGCCATTTCGTCCCAGAATTTGGCTTCGCTGCATCCGATGCACGGATGGCCGGCTCCGATGGGCCAGTTGGTTCCCTGGTTCCATTTGATTTTGGGACAGTTGTTGTAGGTCTTGGGACCTGCGCAACCTACTTTGGCCAGGCACCAGCCTTTTGCAGCACCTTCGTCTCCGAATTCTTTAACGAATTCGTCGTTCTCAAAATGCCCCCTTCTCTCGCAGTTGTCATGAATGAGGTATCCATAGGCAAACAGTGGTCGACCTCTTTCATCCACAGCGGGCAGCTTACCCAAGAGCAGGAAATGAACTATTGTTGCCACCATGTTATCCGCATTGGGCGGACAACCCTCTATGTTGACCGTCTTTATTCCGATGGCTTCGCCCACGCTCTTTGCTTCGGTGGGATTAGGTTTTGCCGCCTGCACCCCTCCGGAACAGGCACAGTTGCCCACGCAGATAGTGGCCATGGCATTCTTGCAGACATGATTGGCGATTTCCAGGAAAGTCTTGCCGTGCACCTTGCCGTATACGCCGTTGTCCTTTGTGGGTATGGCGCCTTCTGCTATACAGATGAACTTTCCCTTATTGTCTTTAACGGTCTTTTCCAGAATTTCCTCGGCCTGATCGCCCGCTGCGGCCATTATTGTTTCATGATAAGCCAGGTCTATGGTGTCTAATATAATGTCTGCCGCCCAGGGATAAGTTGATCTGATAAACGATTCCGTGCAACCTGTGCATTCAGCGAAGTGCAGCCATACTACTGTAGGCCGTTTGTCAATAGCGTGGGCTATCCTGGGCATGAATGACATGGGAAGGCCCAGCACAGTGGCCATCATTCCGCAGAACTTCATAAAGTCCCTACGGGAAACGCCTTTGAGTGCCAACCTTTCGGGAACATCAATAAAGCTGTCCATCATTAACCTCCTTGCGTGGACTGTTGAAATTATCCCAACCCTGCTGTGCGCCGGATCTCGAGACAGACGAGCCCCCCTTACGAAGCTCGAAACCCTGCGCCTGACTTTGGACCGACTTTTGATTCAGATACTGATAGAAGCATAAATTGTTTCTGCAACCCTGCACATCTCGTAAACTTACTGTAGAACATTATGAAAATCAAGCCGAATTGTTCAGCAATTCCCGGATGCTACTATTTACTAGTCCGTGCTACCAACCTGCAACTTAACTAACAATTTTCTCCCGATACTTTCTCAAAGGCTTTCGCGTGCCGCTGCCAACGTCTTGTCTATATCATCGTCCGTATGCGCCGCGCCCACGAACCAAGCCTCAAATGGTGAGGGTGCCAGGTAAATCCCCCTGTCCAGCATCCCGGCGAAAAAGCTAACAAATGCTTCCCGATCAGACTTCAATGCCTCTTCGTAGCAGGTCACTGGCCCGGGATGAAAGAACAGTGAAAACATAGAACCCACTTGATTTATTGTATGGGCAATTCCTTTTTCTTTCAAGACCGCGGAAAGTCCGTCAGTCAGCAGCGTGGTCCTTTTCTCTATTCCAGCGTAGGGATTATCACGTTTAAGAATCTTCAACACTGTAAGGCCAGCGGCAACAGCAAGGGGATTACCGGAAAGTGTTCCAGCCTGGTACACGCCCCCCGCTGGAGCCAAGTTTTCCATAATATCCTTTCGGCCGCCGAACGCGCCCACAGGAAGCCCGCCACCAATAATTTTCCCGAGGCATGTAATATCGGGGTTCACACCATACATCCCCTGAGCTCCTCCGAGCCCAAGCCGGAAGCCTGTGATCACTTCGTCAAAAATCAGAAGCGCACCATCACGGGTACACAGTTCTCGCAGGCCTCCAAGGAATCCGGGTTCCGGGGCCGCCACTCCCATGTTTCCTGCAACCGGTTCGACAACCACAGCAGCCAGTCTATTGGGATTCTCCTCTATTTCTATACGCACAGCGTCCAGATTGTTGAATGGGACTACCACTGTATGCTGTACCACGCTCGCTGGGACCCCTAAAGAATCGGGAATCCCAAAGGTTGCCGCGCCCGACCCCGCTTTCGCAAGTAGGCTGTCGCTGTGCCCGTGGTAACACCCGGAAAACTTGATGATCTTGTCCCTGCCTGTGACTCCCCGAGCTAAGCGTATCGCGCTCATAACGGCTTCCGTGCCGGAACTCACCAGCCTTACCATATCTATGGAAGGCACCATCTCCACTATGGTGCGAGCCATTTCGACTTCCAGTCTCGTGGGCGCTCCGAACGATGTGCCTTTCTGCATGGTTACTTCAAGGGCCTGCAACACTTCCGGGTGAGCGTGTCCCAGGATGAGCGGTCCCCACGAGCCAACGTAATCTATAAACTCGTTGCCGTCTTCATCCGTGATCCTGGCTCCTTTTCCGGATTGTATAAACCTGGGCGGCAGTCCCACCGACTTGAAGGCTCTCACAGGGGAATTCACACCGCCGGGAATCACCTCCATCGCTTGACGGAATAGGCTTTCTGAACTTTTATTGCTTGGCATGCGTGTCACCTTATATTTAGTCTGCCTACTGGGAAATTTGATCAATCAGGATTCTTCTTCGTCGAAATACGTCATGCTCACTTTCTTCAATTCACGTTCGCTAAAGAGTATTTCGTAGTATTTGACTCCAGTTTCCTCGGACATTCTCTTGATAATGTCCATGCAACCTTCCTCGGAAGCAGCGTGAACCATAGTAAAAAGAACGCCTCCCTTCTCGCCGAAAGGCGGTCTTTCATAGCAATGCGTCACCTCGCGAAAAGCGGCCAGTTTGTTGCCGACATCTTCTATGCACTGCGGGTCGACTTTCCAGACAACCATGCCGTTGAAGCCGATCCCGGCTTCTATGTGGCGAATCATGGCCCCGATTCTCCGTATTACTCCTTCATCCAATAGCCGTTTTATCCTGCGGATGACCTCGTCCTGGGTGATACCGAGTTCAAAAGCCATTTTTTCGTAAGGTTCCGGGGAATCGTCCAGATCCCCCTGCAGAGCGACCAAGATTTTCTTGTCCACAGTGTCCAATTCCATTTGGGGCATAATCTCTGGTATCCTTTAGGCAATTCATCTACTATACACTGTCATGCCGGCTGAAAACAAAGAAAATAGTGGACTGTTGTGTCTGGTCTTTCCCATGGGAATGGAGCAGTACCCCTTCCTGCAACGAGTAGAAGTTCGCAGGCGCTGGAAAAGCGGAAATGCCATATTCCGAGAGGTGTTTTTTGAGGGTCGTATTTTGTTGGTGGTACGTTCCGGAATCGGACCGGATAAGGCCGCTGCGGCGTTGAGGAAGCTGGACGTGAGGCCTGCTGCGATTCTGAGCGTCGGCACCGCGGGCGGGCTTGTACCAGACTTGAAAGTCGGGCACATGGTGATTTCCTCGGAGACCGTGTACGGTCACGACCCGGAACATGCGGTGGAATGCCCGCAGCGTCTGGTGGAAGCTGTATCAAACGCATGCTTGAAGGAAGACTGCCAGCACAAGATTGCGCGACTCGTAACAGTGCGGGATGCCGTGTTCCCCAGAGAAGACCGCCAGAGGCTTCATGAACTGACCGGAGCTGTGGCCGTTGACATGGAGAGCCATGCGCTTGGCCTTGAAGCGTTGAGGATCGGAATACCTTTTACTTCGCTCCGAGTTGTTTCGGATGACCTGTTCTCGAGTCCGTTGCCTGATTTGCGGTCGGTAAAGATCCAATGGAAGGCCCCGCACAAGTTGCCCCGAACAATAGCCGCAAAATTGCAGCGGCGTGTATTTCTGAGAAGATTCAAGTTCTCCATAGATATGCTGCATCCTGTGCTTGTGCGAATAATACGCGAGTCGAGTTTCAAAGAGATAGAATGCCGTCATGGCTCTGGCTCCAAGGTAAAAATATAAGCCAGAATAACGATGAAACAAATAAAATGATGCACTGAGCTCAGAAACCCTGTTTATTGATTGACATTTCTGCTCCGACCAACTATGCTAATGTCGCTAGCCTTGAAATTCGCCCGGCGGAGTGACCGTATCCTCCTTGTTTGGAGCCATACCCTTTTGTCTTAGCCGTCGGGCTTCTTTTTTCCAAATCCATTATGATATTCTTGATGGGGGCAGCGCAAATCGCGTTCCAAGAGACTTGTGCTATGCTGGGAAGCGGCCTCTGTCACAGGAAATAATTGCGTGGAAAATTCAGATGAATGAAGACCAAACCCCTGTTTCTCCAGACTCGAGTCTGTCACCAATTCTTGCCGACCGGCCGCCTCCCCACCAAGCCTCTCCCGGATTGCCAGTTAGGGAGAGCCGCGCGGACCTGGTCTTGATCCTGGGGATCCTGTCGCTGTTCATGTGCGGCCCTCTCGGATTGATCGCGTGGATCGTCGCCAATACAGACCTGAAAAGAATTCGCGCGGGGACCATGTCCTCTCGAAAAATCCGCCTCTTAAAGGTTGGAAAAGCTCTGGGCATAGTTGGGGCGATCCTATTCGCTGCAACGATACTGACGATCACTTTTGTTGTACAGCGTAATGTGAGCAGTCTGACCGAGATGTTTACCCCTGAGCCACTCAAAGCCCATGAATTTGCTTTCGCAGGAGAGTGGTTCGGTAACAGGGGTACGCTCATTCGAATAGGTTTCGATGGCAAAGGAGATTTCATAAGCGGCCATTCTCGGGTCCGAGGAGGAGCAGTGAGTATTTCCGATGACCGGTTGAGCATAGGCATATTGGGGTTATCCAAGAGCTGGCACATAGACCGACGGCCGTACTTGGAAGATGGCACCTGGACGATTCAACTGGATGGCGAAGTATTCAGACGAAGAGGGGACGATTCTATTGTCAGGATGATCCGTGAAGGCTTGCAGGATCGCTCAGCTTAAGGCGTAGGGGACGACCGAGCTTCTCTAGGAATTTTCTGGTAATGCTTACCCAATTCCTGCTCCGTCCGGAAATTCGGTCAGGTCTGTCGAGACTTGTGAGATTAAGCTTGGGCTTTCTATGGGTAGATCCGTGCAACTCCTTGGTATCCTGAGAATCTCCGCTGATATTCGTTTGGTCGCAAACCAGTGAGCCTGATAAATATCTTTCTGAAAAACGGAATGTCCTCGTACCCAAC
>JACRDE010000415.1 GCA_016212935.1 Desulfomonile tiedjei
ATAATGATGCCGGTTCTAACAGCCGTATAAGCTTGTGATTTCTGACCTCGTGCTTAATCGGGTGCAACCTCGTGTGATTGTTAGGCACAATATCTTGATTCCTGTAATCCAAATGCTGTGCAAAATCCTTGACCCGCGGGGCAGCTCCCAATAGACTGAGTATTAGTTTGCAGGATCAAAGATTCTCGTCTCGCCCCGGGCTGGTCTTCTCGTTCTTCAGAATAAACCACGCGAGCGCACGGAAATGCGCTCTGCTTTTCCATCCAAATATTGGCTTCTGCGGCTTCTTGCACGAAAGCCCGCTGCACGATTCTTGCTCGCACGTTGGAATGCAGCGTGGCAGACTGTGGAACGGTGCGAAACAAGTATCCGCGCGAAGAAAGGTGGATCCCATCATGGTTGTAAATACAGATCCAGGCCGGGGGAATGATTACCACCGGCTCCTCTCGGCAAGCAGCCTGTTCAGTGGGGATTTCTGTATAGATTGGCTGGTGGATTTGATGATAGGGAAAAAACCCTCTCAGATTTTGGCCCACCTGGAAGAAGGCGTAAAAGACGGCTGGTTGATAAAGCAGACCCCAGGTTATTACTGCTACAAAGACGCGAAGAAACGCGGCAAATGGAGGAACACCCTGAACGAGCCGGAGCAGACAGCGCTGCACAGGAGTATTTCGGACATACTGATGCGAGAGTCTGCAGACGACGAAAGGGCTGTTCATATCGCTGCAGATCATTTGCTCCATATCTGGAACGACACATCGAGGTGCAGATATCTTGTCAGGGCAGGGGACGTGCACCTGGCGCGGTTCCATAACGAAGAAGCCCTCCATTGTTACAGAAAGGTGCTTGACGATCTGGCAAACGTCCCGGGAGAAGAGGAAGACCTTCTGTTCAGTGAGACGGCCATCAAATACGCCAAGATTTCCGCAGGCAGGCACGATACTGAAGAGGTGCTCTCTATCCTCGAATCTGCGGTGAAAAGGGCCGAGCGATGGGACAGCAAGTCTCTCCAAGCTCTCTTGAAGATGCATATAGCGAAGAACGATTGGCTTAGATCGCAGTACTCGAGTGCTCTGAGACACTTCGAGGAAGGCTGGGCCATGGCCAAAGAGCTTAATGACCCTAAGACCATGCGTTCGGCCACCGTTTTCAGTACGTTTTTTCATTTCTGGCAGGGGCGTTTCAAGGAAGCGATCCAGATCTACGAGCAATCCGTACCTGATATCGAAAGGTACCCTCAACGGGGCTTTCCGCTCCTGGCGATGACTACTGTAGGCTACTGCTACTGTCAGATAGGGCAGGTCACCCAAGGACTAGGGATGCTGGATTCGATCCGTGCCCAGTGCGAAGAGAACGGAGACCAGTACATGCGCGCATACGCTCTGGGCAACATCGGGACAATTCTGCTGGAAATCGGGCGAATCGACGATGCCGTCCAGTTCCTTGAAAACGCCTCTAGTCTCGCCCGTGAGATCCACAATGACTGGGTGTGGATTACAGCCAGAATTGCGCTGGCGTACGCCTATTTCCTGAGAGACGAGAGGGAGACATCCTTGGCCTGTCTCCAAGAATTCCTTCGAACAAGCCGAAAGGTTCAAGTGACTGTCTATCTCTACCCGTACTTGATGGAGCTGTGCGTTGCTATGGAAGAGGGCAAGCTCCCCCACGCCGACGGCCTGGACCTTGAGAAGGAAATCAAGGAGACGATGAGCGGCGAAAACATCTTTATGAAAGGGATCGCATACAGATGTCAGGCAATCCTGGAACTCAGCAAAGGATTTCCGCACAACAAAGTCATCAACTCGTTCAATACCTCAATCAAGTTCCTCGAGGAATCCGGAAGCGAGGTTGAGCTTTCCAAGACCCTCATGTCTCTTGCGCGTCTGGAATTGGCCTTGGGACACCAGGAACAAGCGCGGGAGCTCGTCATGGCCGCGACGAACTCGCCTGGTCCGTTTGGCGATGATGGTGTTCCGGATGACCTGAAGGCCCTGGTGAACAATAGACCGGTCGGGGAAAATCTTTTGAAGGAAATTCTCAGCCTGGGTCAGCAGGTGGTGACCATCCGGGAATTCAAGGACCTGGTCCAGCACATCATCTCTACCGTGAATGGAATAACCAGAGCTGAGAGAGGCGCAATATTCCTGTTCACCGACGGGAGCGATCCTCCAAAGCTGATCCTGAGGGCTTCCAAGAATCTTACTCAGGAACAAGTCGAGCACCCATATTTCGCGTCATCCATGAAAATGATTGAGGAAGCCGCTGAGAAGGGCCAGGGGCTGGTCATGGGTATCAATTCCGAGGAAAGCGCCGCCACTTTTTCTCCTGAAATCATTCGCTCACGGATTTGTGTTCCCATGATCCTCCGGGAAAAAACGGTTGGTGTTCTTTATCATGACAACAGGCTGCTCAGCAGCGCGTTCAAGGAATCCGACCTGGAACTCCTTTCATATTTTGCGGCCTTGGCGGCTTTTGCTCTCGACAACGCCAGAGCCTACGAAGAGATAAAACGGTTAAACACCAAACTGAGCGAGGAGAATCTTTACTACAAGGAAGAGCACCTGCAAAACCTTCATTTTGAGGATATCGTGGGCGAGAGCCCTGGAATCAGGCGAGTGCTTTCGCAAGTGGATCAGGTTTGCGGGACCGATGCCACTGTCATGATCAGAGGCGAGACTGGTGTCGGCAAGGAACTCGTAGCCAGGGCCGTGCATCGTCACAGTACTCGACGGGACAAGCCTTTCATAAGGATTCATTGCAGCGCTCTTCCGGAGACGCTGATTGCTAGCGAGCTTTTCGGTCACGAGAAAGGCGCTTTTACCGGAGCCTCTCACAGAAGGATCGGAAGGTTCGAACTGGCCGATAGCGGCACTCTTTTTCTCGACGAGATTGGTGATATCAGCCAAGACATCCAGGTGAGGCTTCTCAGAGTTCTTCAGACAAAGGAATTTGAAAGGGTAGGAGGCAGCGAAACCTTGAGGTCCGATTTCAGACTGGTGGTGGCAACCAACCGGGATCTCGAGGAGGGTGTGAGGAGCGAGAAGTTCCGTGCCGACCTGTACTATCGGCTCGCAGTATTCCCCATACACGTTCCAC
>JACRDE010000416.1 GCA_016212935.1 Desulfomonile tiedjei
AGAACTTTCAGTTGGTTTGGAAACTTTCGACGCATAGTCGTCCGATACGAGCACCAGGACTTCATGTACGACGCTTTCATTCAGCTGGCATGCATCATGATTGTCGTAAAACGTGTATGAGGTTTTGCAACCACCTCTAGAACCTCCTGGCTACGATACCAATGCCGGACTGATCCTCGATACCGAAATAATGGCTTATTTGCTCAACTCAGGTAGGCACAAGCCAGAATATTCATTGAGCCATCTGGTACATGAGTATCTCTCAGAAGAATATCCTGTCTGGCACAAAGCTCTTGCTGATAATCCGTACCCTGATTCAACCAGAGCAATTCTGGCTTACGATGCCCATCTAATCTATGACTTGGCTTATGAACTTCTGGAGCTGATGGATAGAGCGGGGGCTGACCTCAAATTCATGTACTTCTACGTTGAAGTCCCTCTGATCCGTATCTTGTTGGAGATGAGCCATATTGGTATTGGCGTTGATGGAGAAGCTGCAGCTGCGGTTTATTCTGACACGCAAAACCAGAGGAATAATCTTGAGAAAAGCATTACTGGTGGTCGTGCAATAGACCTGTGGAAAGATGATCAGGTTTATGAATTACTGCACGAGCGAGAAATACCGGTTTATTTTCCGGACAAGAAAGCTACTCAAAATGACTTGAAAAACTTGGCCCTGAAATATCCTCTGGCGGCTCAGATATTAGAATGGCGGGATTTTGCTACGGACCTTGGATTTCTAAAATCAGCTCAATGGGCGGAGCGAGTTTATCCAGAATGGAACATAGTTTCTAAAACAGGTCGGATACATGCTTCCAATCCTGCCGTGCAGAATGTGAATAAAGAAACCTGTCGACCTCTTATGGTTCCTGCGGAGGGATGTGTACTCCTGAAGGCGGACTATAAGCAGATGCAGATGCGTCTATTGGCAAATTTTTCTGGTGATCCCGAGCTGGTCGAAGCTTTTCAGGAAGGAAAAGACGTCCATTGGCTTACTGCGGAAATGTGCGGCATACGAGGGGCTACGGATAAAGAGAAAAGGGACAGAGCTAAGGAAGTGAATTTTGGTATTCTCTTCCAGATGACCCCGTGGGGCCTTGCCAAGAAATTGGGGACCGATATTTCTACTGCTGCACGATATGTTAAAGCATTCTGGTCTCGATATTCGGGGGCCAAGGAATACCTCGACAAAATAATCCAAGACTTAAAGGATGAGAACAATCCGAAAAAGCGATTCATTGAAAGTCTTTCTGGCCGTAGGAGATTCTTTGATGAGGAGTTCGGCCCCAAACAACAACGGGAAGCGAGAGCCACGATACTCCAACAGGCGGAAGCAGACGTACTCACTTTGGCTGTAGTGAGCCTATATGGAAGATTCCGAAAGAGGGATATGAAGAGCCGTATCGTGTTGATTCTCCATGATTGTATTTGGGTGGAAGCACCCATGGAAGAAGTAGGAGAAGCGAAAAGATTACTGGGAAAATCCATGACAGAGGCAGTGGACTATCCTTTTCTGCCACTGGAGGTAGAATTTCAATGAAAAGACGGTGTCGGAAGAATTCCGCAAACCAGGAACTGTTTTTTTCAGGGAGGGGGCCAGGATGCAATGCTTGATGGACCACATAGTGTTGAACGTCGAGGATGACGAAAAGATGATCGCTTTCTATGCCGACGTACTTATGTTCCCAACGGAACGGCTTGAGCAATACCGGGCAGGCAAAGTGCCATTCCCCTCCGTTCGACTGAATGCGGACACGATTATCGATCTGTTTCCCGAGAAACTATGGGGGAAAAGCATTCGCGCCGGGAGCAGCCACGAGAACCTCAACCACTTCTGCATTGCCGTGAACAAGAAAGCCTGGGAGGATCTCCTGGTGCGACTGCAGGCCAACTCAACTCCGATAGAAGAGGGACCTGTTCAGCGTTGGGGAGCCCATGGTACGGGAACTTCTGTCTATTTTCCAGATCCGGAAGGTAATCTTATAGAGGCGAGGTATTACGAAGCTGACACTGCTCAGGAGAAATCTCTCCTGGGATCATGAAAGGACGAGAATCATATGCAACCTTCATCGCTGAGTCCTTCCAGCGAAGGCAGGATTATCGCAGCCGACAGCGATCTGGAGAAGTATTGCGCTCTGGCCGTTGAAGCCGGGGCTACTCATGCCAAACAGATCCATCCCAGCAGTGTCGTGACTGCGCCCTGGGTCCGATTGAAATGCCAGTTTGGTTGTCCGGGGTACGGCAGGGGGCATTGCTGTCCACCTCATACTCCAACATCGGACCAGACCAGGGCGATTCTGGACTGTTATCAGCGAGCGATTCTATTTCACGTAGAAATCCCGGGCATGGATGGAAGAGGAAAGGATTACCAAAAATATTTGGACACGCTGGTTGAATTGGAAGGCGAATTTTTCAAGGACCAATACTATCGGGCTTTTCTTTTCTTGGCCGGACCTTGCCGGCAATGCAAGAAATGTGGGGCTGCCGAGGGAAAACCTTGCGCTTCTCCGTGGAAAGCCAGACCTTCTATGGAAGGCTGCGGGATTGATGTGTATCAAACAGCCCGAAATAGCGGTTTCTCAATTCAGACCCTTCGTGAAAAGACCGATCCAGGCAATAGGTACTGTTTGATGATGGTCGATTAAGGCTACCGGAAAGCGCACGTGGATGCCCTGTGGGTGGAGTGTCCCGAGAATGAAGCTGAGCCGGTCAGGCACTTGGTAGGAAAAATGATGACCACGGCGGGAAGACTCAGAGTTCCTCTGGAAGTGGACATCAAGTAATGAGGTGCAGGCTGTTTCTCCATGCGGTGCTTAAGGCGGCTCTTGGAGAGAATTCATCTTCGAGTCACTGAATTTTCAGAATGGCATGTCCCCCTACATCTGTCACATATAGGCTCTCGCCATCATTAGTAATGCCCATGATGGCAGCGGTTGAACCCGGCCGGCTCGCGGTACCCGAGAGAGTTGTTACCTCGCCTGTAGCAATCACTACCTTGCGTACGACCCGGTGACGTTCAGTAAAATACAGGTTTGTGCCATCTGTAGTTATGAAACAAGGTGAATTGAGCCTGGCAAACCGACCCAAACCGTCGTCGGGACCTGTCGGGCATCTCCTGTGCAACCCGCAGGTATCGTTATCCGGACCGGCAAACGTTGTCACTTCGCGAGTCGCAATCACTATCTTGCGGATAATATTATTAAAAGAGTCAGCAACATATAAGTTCGATCCATCAGTAGTAATGCCCTCAGGCATAGAGAATCTGGCGGCCGAGCCCTTGCCGTCGGTGAATCCCGAAGTCCCGGCCTTGCCTGAAAAAGTTGTCACATCACCGGTGGAAGCGTCAATTCTGCGAACGGTATTGTTAGAGCTGTCAGTCACATATAGGTTCTTCCCCAGGATAGTAATATCATGAGGAGTAGAAAACCGGGCAGCCGTTCCATTGTCATCGACAAAGCCACGCTTTCCGGCAGTACCAGCCAAAGTTGTCACTTTACCCGTCGCGATCACTACTTTACGGATAGTAGCGTTCATATGATCGGCAACGTAAAGATTCACACTATCGGTAGCCATGCCATAAGGGAATTGGAATCTTGCGGCCTTCCCCACACCATCGGCAGATCCCTGTTTACCGGAGCTGCCGGCCAGAGTCGAAACCTTCCCCGTTGCAATCTCTATTTTACGAATTGTATGGTTGGCAGTCTCGGATACGTAGAGATTAGTACCGTCGGTAGTTATGCCAAAGGGATGATTAAACTTTGATCGTGGGCCGACTCCATCTTCGGAGCCGATCAAACCTTTAGTGCCCGCGAATACTGAAACCGCACCCCCAATAGTAAGATTCCCTGACTCATGAACGACTGGCATATCGTTAACATTGGTTTTCGTTTGGACGGCTTCGTCGGGCGACTCTATCACTTGTGACTCTGATGTCTTCTCAGGAGTCCGAGAGGGCGATTTACTTTCACGAGGAGGTGTGAATATCACGATACCATACGATGACAAGCCCAATTCTTTGATCCGAGTTTCGTACGCCTTTTTTAGACACTCCGCATTCTTACATTCGTAGCGTACAGTTTTCATCCATTGCCTTTGGCTTTCAATTATTTGATCCTTAATCCTCGTATTAAGCGCTTTTTGGTATGCCTTACTCAAGGAGTCGTCCAACCTCGATAGTTCGTCATCACTGCATATAATTTTCTCTACTTCAGATGTCGCCTTCGTGCAATCAAAGCTGGGACCCCGCCTTTGCTCGTGTCCTTCCTTCGCGGCCTCATCTTCCAGTTTCTGTAGAACTCCGCGATAATGTTCACGAACTTCCTTTGCCATTGGCGTATCCAGCGAGTTTGCAAGCTGCATCATCTCACGTGTGAGTGAAAGTCGTACCTTAGGGTCATATTGCAGTAGCTGAGATACCACGAATCGATACTGGGCAAGGCGATAGTCAGGTTTTTGGATGCTCCGCACCATCTCGATCGCATGATCTACATGTTTCTTGCCTTCTTCGGTCATTCCCAGTCGATGGTAGGCCATCCCGACACTCATGATGTGTTTCCACCGCCATTCCGGCAAGAGTCCATGACAGGTCTTCACGTCGCTCATTGCTTCGGTCAGCCGGAGCATTTGTGTGCAGCGTTCCAGTATGGTCTCGCGGTTATCACCCTCTCTCCATGCTGACAGATTTGAAATTGTGTGTGCTGCAAAATGGCATCGAAAACGCTCCAGGGCCTTGTCTCCTCGTGTGATTTCAGCGATCGTGACGAGTTGACTAACATATTTGCGGATCTGTGTTGAATCGGGTATCAGAGTCGTAGTTTCCCATAAAGGAACTCGCCGGGCATCATCCGGCAATTCTCGGTCAAACTGAATAGCAAGTATCAATGCATCGAGCCATCTGGGAATGTCCCCTTGCTCCTTGAATTGTTTGGCTGCAGCAAAGATCATCGTCACATCTGCCTGCCGCTCCGCCTGCATCGATGAGGCAATGCCTCCCGCCGTGCTGATCGTAGCGGCTTGCACCAGGGCGAGACGCTTTTCGCTCGGGTAGGATGCATTCCGGCTGATTTCGAGGGCCATCTCGCGCAACGCGAAACGTGCATTGACGCCTTCTGTACCAGCGAGCTCGGCAATCGATGCGGCCTGTATCCGCGTGGCATATATTGCGCAAGTGTAGTCCGATTGAGAAAAGCGTGCCTCGATGAATTCTGCACTTGCCGGCGGTCGCATATCCCGTAACACGCTTTCGCTGACGTCACAATCGTCGCTTTGGGCGGCGGTGCAAATGCTCAACGTTATCGCACTGACAAATATGAGTAGAATGGATCTCATTCCTCGGGCTCCTTTGCGGCGCCGTCCACGTCATGGATGAGGAGGCCGCGAAACTCGCAAATCTTTTGGGCCTTGTCGCCTTTGATGCGATA
>JACRDE010000423.1 GCA_016212935.1 Desulfomonile tiedjei
AAATAGCGGCTATCCTTTTCCCACCCGCCGAATCACCATCAACCTCGCTCCCGCGGACCTCAAGAAAGAGGGCTCAGGCTTTGATCTTCCTATAGCACTTGGAATCCTTTCTGCGCTGGACCTGCTTGTCCCTGGCAAACTTCAGGATTACATGGTTGTGGGCGAGCTTTCACTAGATGGCCGGGTGAAATCGGTCAAAGGTGGCCTATCACTTGCGCTGGCTGCAAGGGGTCTGGGATTCAAGGGACTCATTCTACCTGACGTTAACGTTGCTGAAGCAGCGGTTGTGGAAGGAATTCAGGTTCTTGGAGTTTCCAGCCTTCTCACTACCACGGGCTTTCTCATGGACCGAGTGCCTCTAACCCCCGCTAAGCCGGGTATAGATAGGAAATCCGTGTGTCTAGGCCGCTACGGCATTGATTTCAGGGACATAAAGGGTCAGCAGTACGCCAAAAGGGCTGTCGAAGTGGCTGCTTCCGGCGGCCACAACGTTCTTATGATCGGACCGCCTGGTTCCGGTAAGACCATGATTTCCCAGCGTATTCCAACGATAATGCCTGAACCGGTTTTCGAGGAAGCTCTTGAGACAACCCGTGTCTACTCGGCCGTCGGACTTCTCGGGAACCATGATTCGGTCATGACTGTGAGACCGTTTCGGTCTCCCCATCATACGGTTTCGGACGCTGGTCTCATAGGAGGCGGGGCAATTCCCAGACCAGGGGAAGTCTCGTTGGCTCACAACGGCGTACTCTTTCTCGACGAACTTCCGGAATTCCGCAAGAATGTGCTCGAGGTGCTTCGCCAACCGCTGGAAGACGGCAAGGTCACCATTTCCAGGGCCCAGGTCGCTATTACCTTTCCGGCACGTTTCATGCTCGTAGCGGCCATGAATCCTTGCCCTTGCGGATACAGGGGCGATTCAAAGCATCAATGCCACTGCTCGAAGCAGATAATTCAGCGGTACTGGAGCAAGATCTCCGGACCACTCCTTGACAGGATCGATATACACGTCGAAGTGCCGTCAGTGGAATGGCGTGATCTCACTGGTGTTGCTGACGGCGAGGCATCCGAAGCAATACGAGAGCGAGTCAACAGAGCTAGAAAGGTACAGCTTGACAGGTTTCAGAAGACGGGTTTTTTTTCAAACGCTCAAATGACTTCAGCACTTATAAAGAAGTACTGCAAGCTCGAGAGGGACTCCATGAAATTCCTCGAAAAAGCAGTGGAAAAACTCGGGTTGTCAGCTCGGGCCTATCATCGAATTCTGAAAATCGCCAGAACTATTGCGGATCTTGGACAGTCGCAGGACATCCGTCCGCCACATGTTGCTGAAGCCGTTCAATACAGATCCCTCGACCGGCAATATCATTGATTGTGCACAGCGTGGCATCGGCAATCTCATCAAATTGCAGGTTGCGCGGGTGTGTCCGTACCATCTGTGCGCGTTGTGGCGGTTACCGCCATGAATGTTGGTATCAAGCCTCGCACGTCGAAGATCTTCGGGGCGAGTAATAATTGAGAATCTCAGCGGTTGCCGTTTCTGGTAGGTCTCCTCAACCGGCCGGAGCCGCTGCTTGGATGAATTTCTGCAGCTGACAAAGGTTATAGGCTGACATTCTCGGAATTTCAAATCCAGCCACCCAACTTCCGCTGGGACCCTTCTGAACCCATTTGCAAACCGCATCCATGACGAAAGGTTTCGCGTCGCAGACATCGCTGGCTATTACTGAGAAAGTCCTTGCTTCATTTGGCTGGACTTCGATCCCTTCTATTCTTGCACCGTATTCCGTGATGTCTAGAATCCATCCGGTTGCCTCGTTGTCTCCCAAAACGTACACCGGATAAGGCCACAGCAAGTAATTCCTTGGAAGGCGAGGAATGAACTCGTTTCCCTGCGGCCCGAAAGGATCAAATGCGTGCTGAGGAAGACCGTGATCATTGACTTTGCGATGTGCATGCAATTTTCGCATGAGCTTGTGAAATGCCCAGGGAGAACACCTATACTTCTGTCTGAGCTCGCTTTCTCCCAATCCGGAACGTATATCTTCCATCAATTTCTCAAGCTTGATTTGTCGCTTATTCGCTATCCGATAGGTCTGACCGGTTCTCACCAAGAATCCAGCCTCAACCAACTGTTGGTACAGATCACTAAGCCCCCTGGAGGTTAGCTTGTACTTCCTCATGATCTGCGAATCAGGCATGCCGCGGCCGAGGTCACTCATAATCTCACGAAAATTCACTTCGCGGTCAGGCATTTTAGTTAGCCTCCCGATGTCTCTAAACGGCATGCGGCGAAGACCTGATGTTCAGTCTTGTCAACGCAGATGACCGCTCGCGTGACTCATTCCCACCCTACTTGTCCCAAATTCACATAACAGACGCACTTTTCAGGCCCCGGTAATCGCAGTTCGGTGGAGACATGCGACAAGCACGACCCACACACCTCACATGGTTGGGAGCTGAGAGATTCAACAAGTATCGGGTTCCAAGAAAATAAGACTCTGCATCAATAATTCGTTTGGGGCTGCAGCCCACAATTCTCAATTGATCACTCTATCAGCATAGCCGATTTAGCACTGGCTGCCAAGGATATTTGTGGCGCGCAACTATTCAGTTTCTATGGGCGATTGACGAATGCTCGTTGCCCAGTGTAACCGAATAGTTCCGCGCTGAGGCTGACCATCAATTAAAGCCGATATTCGTACCAACAAGTAAGCACAAACGTTGGTCACAGAGACACTAAGGCTTCTCCGATTTTCCTGGCTTCCTCGAGCAAATCCGGTCTTTGAGAAACCGAATCCGCTGGCCGCGGGCCGTTCATGCGCAGAAGATGCTTTTGGGAAAACCCGTACCGAGTAAGCCACATCTCGTATCTTGCATAGACGTCCGTGTACGCTTCCAGACTCGGTTGTCCCTGTGCGAATATGAAAACAAAACTCTTTCCGGGCTTCAGACGGCTGGTGAAATCCGCGTTCAAGAACGAATATGTGCGATCGAAAAACGCTTTGAATTGACCGGAGACTTCCCCAAAGTAGTTCGGCGATGTAAGTATTACCGCGTCTGCTTCCTTGATTGCTTCCAGTGCTTTCGTCAAGTCGTCCTTTAAGACGCAATGGTCGAGCTTTGTTTTACAGGTTTCGCAGGCCTGGCATCCTTTGTACGCGAGTTTGTTCAAAAGGAATTCCGATGTTTCCGCGCCCTTGTCCGCCGCTGTGGAGAGAATCGTACGGGCCAGGGCTGTGCTGTTGCTTTTGGCTCTGGGACTCCCGAGGATAGCTACTATTTTCATTTCTATCTCCTTTCATAGAAGCGATTATCCACAATTGCCGCTCGTAACGAGCGTCCACTCACAAGCGCCGGCCACCAATCCCTTTGTTCCGGCGGCGCCCACCACGGGGAAGCTCAGTAGTCCTGCTATGCGCTCCAACGTCTCAAAGGACGCTCCGTCCCTCACAGCGAAATGAATTTCGTAATTGCCGTTCATCAGGTAATTTTCCGGATACCATGCCCTAACGAGGAAGCGATCACATGAGCCGGGGTCGTACAGACCGTCCTCAAGAGAAATGTTCCACTTGCACAAAATTCCGGCATCATTCTGTATACCTATGGAAAACATGGGACGCGCCAGGAGGCGGTTAAGCCTCAAATCCACCTCGATACCGAACGGCACCCCTGACGTCACATGGCTGAGCGTTTTCCATTCCTCGTCGCAAAGACGGGCGCTGTATATGTTGGCTTCTTCTGTAGTTATTCGGCTTCTTGCGCGGATATTTTCTTCCTCTGCACGAAAAACCATTTTCTCGTATGCGTTTATCGCATCCAGGGTGGAGCCTTGGGCCACAATCCGGCCCTTTTCCATAAGAATTCCCCGCCTGGCAACAAACTGCAGAGTCTCCAGGCCGTGACTCACCAGTAACACCGTGGCCCCGCTCTGCTGCATTTCCTTTATTCTGGCAAGGCTTTTATTCTGGAATTTCAGATCTCCCACAGCAAACGTTTCATCAATGAGAATGACGTCGCTTTCCACGTTGACAGCCACACCAAAACCCAATCTACTCAACATCCCGCTTGAATACATCCTCACCGGCTTGTCGAACCATATTCCGAGATCGGTGAACTCATGGATTTCAGGAAGTTTGGATTCAATTTCTCCGCGGGTCATGCCCATAACCGCAGCGAGCAGCCGGACGTTTTCTCTGCCCGTCAATTCTTTATTAAGCCCCGCGTTGAGCTCTATCATAGGGAATATTCGGCCGTGGATCTCAACTCGACCTCTAGTGGGAGAAGTCACACCCGCCAGCAGCTTGAGAAGCGTACTCTTGCCCGCGCCGTTGCGCCCCACGATACCAATGGTTTCGCCGCGGCGAACTTCCAAATTGAGTTCTCTGATGGCCCATTGGCTCGAGTCTTCCGTTTTTCCACGGCCAAGAGCTTTCCGGGCTCTTTCGACAAGTGCAGGAACTGGCAGGCCGTAGCGCTTCCAAAGGCCTTCTATCTTTATAGATATGTCATCGGACATAATGGCGAATCACCGAGCATTCAATGAGACTAAGAGTACGGCGACGCGTATGATCAGAAATCTCGTGACGGACCAAGGACCAAAATCCTGTCGATCCCCACAAGTTCCGAACCATCGTTCCCAGCCACGCATTCCTACGGATCAATTCCGTTCGCCAGACGGTACCAAACGGTCATACTGGTGTCAAGTGACGGCAAATCGCCTCCCCGGCCGGAGGAAGCAGCCCTATTGCTGCAGTCAGATCTTGAGAGGAATATGATTCTAATGCGGCACAATTGGGGGACGGTTCCTCTTGACGCCGTCAACGACCGACCCGACGGCTGCTTGGCCGGGCTTGATAAGCTCTGGGTTGGAGCGTATTTCAGACACACCATTCCATTCGATCGCTGCGTTTCCTTCCTCAGACGAAAGCTTGTCCAACAGGACTATTCGGTCACCTTCTCGTTTTAGAATGAGCAGACTATCAAGCGGAATCGGGGGCCTCACAGCGCTTCCACGTACGACAAGCCCTTTCGGAGACACCAGAGCCTTACGACCCTCGGTGTCGTTGGCAGCCGCTTCCTTGGGGTAAATGAAGTAGGCATAAAGGTCTTTCTCATTGTAGAGCATCTTCACGAACTCTCCCAGCCCGTCCACTCCTTGAAAGACCACCGCCTTGCCAATCTCTCCATCAGAGATGTACGACTGAAGGTCCAGGAATACTAACGAGGTTCCCGGAGCGACTTTCGGGACTGACTGCAAAAGACTCGCATGTATTTTGTCTCTCTCGCGCGCAGCTTCCAACCAGTTGTTCCGCAAACCGGCCAGGAAAAACGCCATGAACGCTATCATTACAACAGCAGCAGCCTTCTTGCCGTAAAGGACGAACTTGTTGGTTGAGCTAGAAAACAATACAGCAAGCATAATCGCCAATCCGAAGAAACCTGACGAGAAAATCCTGCTTTGGCTAGTAAGACCCGGCGGAGAATCGTATCCAGCCATGAGGTAGGGAAGCACCCCTAGTACAAGAAGCACCAGCCCGAGCACAGCTATGTACAACGAGCTTTGCTCCGGGGCGTTCGAATTCTCTTGAGCCTGCAGTTCATTTTTGGCTGCTCGAAACAGGAGTGCAGCGATAATCAGTGCAGCAGACAAACCCCATAGCCATGCCATCTTGTCTGAACACAGTTCATGAAAAGGAGCGAGACAATACCACGCCAAATTAGACAAATATGACCAAATGAGGTTTGCAGGAGGAATCAAAGACCTGTGCCCCACTGCGCCCCCTGAAAACACCGCAAACCTCGTGAGCACGAACATGGCGAATCCGGAGGTGATACCGACAAGAATTCGCGAGAGAAAAGTGAGGTCACTGACTTTGCCCCTGCATCGCGCGTGAATAGGCCAAACCATCAGTGGAATTGCAAAGATTAAGAATGTGGTATTTTCGTAAGTAAAAGCGGCCAATAGATACACGGCTAGAGGCAACAACAGACCAGTCCAGGACTTTGAGCCGTCAGCCCACCGCTGAAACAACAATACGGACACCCAAAAGAATAATATCGAGAGTCGGGAATTATCCGTGTGAAACATGTAGATCAAGTTTGAAGCAGGGGGCATGAGAAAAGCAAAGGCCACACTCAGGACTACCAGTGAGTCTCTACCCGGAAAGGCCTTTTTCAAACAGCTACCCATCAGCAGGCAAGCGCCAGCAAGCAGGGACAGCGCCGAAAGAGTATAAAAGACGCGATTAAGCCCGAAGAACTCGAAAGCCACCACAGTGTAAAGGCCTTCCACCGGTCGTCTGGAGGCTTTGGCATACTCCCATACAGAGCTGGGGAAAGCATGCCAGAAAGGCCAAGAAAATTGCCACCAATCGTCACCCTGGAACCCGATATTTCCTATTAATAAAGCAAGGCTCACGCACAATATGACCAGTCCCGCAGCTGTGAGCGGAAGAGTCTTCTCGTCGGCCGACATCCCGGTGCATGGAGGCGATTCTGCTGTTGGGGGGGGCTTGGTTTTTGTTTCAGCAATAGGCAGTTTTGACAAAGTGAGACTCGCACCTCAACCAATTGGAAGTGATCGCAGGATCGTGATCTATCTGAAGAATTGCCTTCGCACTGTCCTCTTTCCTGAGAATCCCTCAGACACTCATGCAGTGTCACGCAGGGCCCAGACTATCAAATCTCAAAAATGCTCTGCGGTCAATATGCTGATACTTGAGGCATGAGCGTCAGTCTCCCTTCATGCAAATTTCAAGCTCTAGCGGCTGTTTTTCGCCTAACGTCCGGCAGCCTGTGTCTGAAAAATCTCGTCGAAGAAATTCTTCATTGCTTGCCATGAACGCCGATCCGCTTTCTCGTTGTAAGCCACGCCCTTGGAAGGGTCACTGCCCGCATAGGGAGTCGTGAAAGAGTGCACCGCATTTCCGTAATAAATCATCTGCCAATCGACCTTTCCTTTGCGCATCTCGTCCTGGAAAGCCGCAACTTGGGCTGGGGGCACGAATGGATCGTCCGCTCCGTGAAGAGCCAAGATTTTGGCCTTGATGTTCTTTCCGTCCTCTGGATTTGGTGTTTCCAGACCCCCATGGAAGCTGCTGACGCCGGCCAAGGGAACTCCGCTTCGAGCCAATTCAAGAGCCACCGTCCCGCCGAAACAATACCCGATAGCAGCAAGTCGATTCTCGTCCACATTATTCTGCTTCTTCAATTCGTCGAGCCCCACGCGAGCGCGTTCTCTCATAAGACTGCGGTTGGACTTATATTTCGACGCTTCCGCTGCCGCTTCCTGCGAGTTCTTGGGACGTATGCCACTTCCATAGATATCAGCCGCAAAAACTACGTAGCCCATTTCAGCAAGTCTATTAGCTATATTCCTATAGTGGTCATTCAGTCCCATCCAATCGTGAACCACAAGGACTCCAGGCCGTTTGCCTTCGATCTCTCCCGGTTGAGCAACATATCCTTCCAGCGCAACCCCGTTATCAGAGTAACTAATCTGCCCTGCTACAATTTCAGCTTGCGCGAGGGCCGGGACAGCAAGCGCAGCCATAAAAATTAGAAATCCTTTCATTTCGGCCTCCTTGGTTTTCCCACCGTTCAGGATCTTGCCGAAATAGATGCTTTCCTTCATCGCAAGGATTCATGCTAATGCGCAATCAAAGCAGTAAGGGGGTTCGGGGAAAGACTTCTTACAAGAAGGGTTTCTCCGATTTTACTTCTTTGATTGCGAATTCGTCTCAGATCTAGTCACGCGTGCGAATTAATCATGAATACAGGAATTGCCTCCTGAAATTATGTACACGATTTCTTTGTCACCCGGATTAGAAATCATGAATGACTGGTCCTCTCTCACGTGGACCGCGCTACCGCGCTCCAACCGAATCTCTCCCTTTTGGGTATGAATCAACAGGGGGCCGCCCACTGCGCAAAGGATTTCTTCGTGGCCCGCTCCCGGCCGTACCAGTCTTTCCGCCTCTCCAGGCGTGAGAATCCCGAATATGAGGTAACACGCTTGAGAGTGTAAATCCTTCATGCCCAGGACATACTCGCCTCCTTCACGGTGGGCCAATTCTTCCAGATCGAATGCTTTCATTCCGCCTCCTTTTTTTGCTTGCTCGTCAATTTTGAGGGGGTTGCCGGAAGTATAGCTCAATCGGGTGAACACTCGGTATGTCTGTACTTGCCAGCGATTCGGAAGCAGAAATCCAGGCCTTTCAATACACGCTGGATCCCGGCTTTACATGAAAGTCCTCTTCGCCGAGAGACTTTCATGTTCCGTTGTGACCGATAAGTCATGGCCGTTCGCCCATGGGCGCAAACTTACCATTGGACATTGCTTCGGGCCACGTCGTTGCAATGGCAATCTTTCAGTCTTCCGCGTAGGCTAACCCGAAACTACTCTCGAGAATCCCCACAGAACGCGTCCAAGGAACCCTGTGATGCCTTTTCACTCGGCGAAAGCACCTCTCTTCAGTAGACGCACAGATCGCTTCCAGGCCCCAGTTTTAGCCTTTTACAGGCTGTAAGAAATACTGACACGAACAGGCGCAGTGGGAGTGTCCGCAGACGGAAATATAGTTTTCTTACAGGACATTAGAGGTGTAATAGCAGACTTGATGATTGGCACATTCGTTGCACAACAATTCTTGCGGCTGGTCGAGTTTTCTCTTAGGAAGGCTCCCGGAGCCCGGCCACAGGGTGGTATTAAAACTGAAGCGAACGATGGCTACAAACATGGGACGATGGTATTGACCGGTCAGATTTTATGCGAGCACGGTGAAGAACCCGTTAATAAAATAGACTTGAATCGGGTGGTCGACAACGTGACAGCGATGAATACTCACTTCAGAATACTGATAGCCGACAAGAACCGCCATGTAAGGGAATTCTTAAGGCGAGAGCTCAGGGAAGCGGGGTTTAGAGCGCAAGTGGCGAAAGATTGCGGAGAAGTCCTGATGATGGTTGATGTGAACGAACCACCTCACTTGCTCGTTCTTGATCTGGAGGTGCCGCCCGGGAATAGTCTTCAAATTCTGGAGAGAATGCAGGCCCGTGTACCTCCACTGCCCGTGATCGTACATGCTTTCCTCGCAGAATACGTCAATCAGCCGGCACTCAGACACGCGGCAGCGTTGGTTGAAAAAGGGGGAAACACTGATCGGCTCAAAACTGCGGTCTTGGAAGTCTTGAAGCGGCACTATCCCGAAAACTTCCAGGATATTGAGTGATCTGAGTTTATGGTCCGTGTCCACCTCATGGGAACAATGGATGGAAGTGCAGGCGGAGCGCTTGATGTGACCTGGGGGTGATTTGGGTCGCGCGAGGTGCCGACCCATCGGAATCTTTTACAGACATCGTAACGATTCAGTATAATGGCCGATCAACTTATCTGGAAATCCGTTTCTCGCAACAGCAAGCTTTTTGCCGAAACGGTTGACATAAAACGGCCCTCCGCCGAACGGCCTATTCAACGTGCAGGAGGTCACAGATGGCGTCGAAGCATTACAGATCTCTTCGACTCAAGATCGTTTTCGTCACACTCTTCTTTTCGTTGATTCCCCTTTTTGCCTTGGGAGTAACCATTTACTATCTATTCGCCACGGCGTACAATAGCAAGAATTCGGAAGGCTTAAGGACACTTGCCGAAACCAGACGCAGCGCGGTTGAATTGTTCTTCGACGAGCGCATTTCTCAGCTCATCACAATTGCTAATACTCATTCATTGGATACCCTGCAGGACGAAGCGAACCTCAAGAGAGTGTTTGACATAATGCAGGCGCGGTCCAAGTCCTTCATCGATTTGGGTGTCATAGACGAAGAGGGTAAACATCTTGCATACGTAGGCCCTCATTACGATGAACTCAAGGTGGTGAACTACGCTCACGAGGAATGGTTCCAAGCGGTGAGGTCGTCTGGGGTCTATGTGAGCGATATATTTCTTGGCTTCAGGAAAGTCCCCCATTTTATTATAGCGGTCACTAGACTCGAGAAGAACAGGACATGGATACTTCGCGCCACAATCAACTCCGAAATAATTGAAAGCATTGTTAGAGAAGGAATAGTCGGCAAGAGGGGGGACGGATACATTGTCAACAGAAACAACGTGCTCCAAACTACCCCGAGGTTCAGCGGAAAACTGCTCGGACGCCCCGACGGTCCGGATCTTTCGTCGATCATAGGCTTGCAATTGGAACTGGTTCGCACTGAAAGAGAGAACAACCTGTTTGCAGCCGCGCCGATCAGGAATCCCAAATGGGTTCTGGTGCTAAGGGAAGATTTGTTCGAGCAAATGGGGCCCCTCTTTCAAGCCCAATACGCGGGGGGCTTGATTTTGGCCGCCGGCATTCTGCTTGTCATCACCGGCACCGTCCTCACCAGCCGTTCAATGATCAAGGAGCTTATACGCATGGAAGTGGACAAGGCGAAAAGCGACGATCTGGTGATGCAGTCCAGCAAGATGGCGGCACTGGGAAAAATGGCAGCGGGAATAGCCCATGAAATCAACAATCCCCTGGCTATAATAGGTGAAAAGGCCGGGTGGATGAAGGACCTCTTGGATAAAGAAGATATCCAGGCAAGTGAGAACTTCAAAGAATTTGAAGATTGCATCAAGAAGATTGAGCGCCAGGTCGAGAGATCGAGGACAATTACGCACAGACTGCTGCGATTCGGACGCAGAATGGAACCCACCCAGGACATGGTCGACATCAATACCATACTGGCTGAAACCCTGACATTCCTGGAAGGCGAAGCCCACTACCGTGACATCAAGATCGTCTCAAATTACGATAAAAGACTCCCGCGCATAACGACAGATTCTGCTCAACTTCAGCAAGTATTTCTGAACATAGTAGATAACGCCATAGACGCTGTGGGAAAGAGCGGGATCATCGAAATAGAGACCGGCTACGATCAGGCAAGAAACAGTGACATCTTTATACGGATTAAGGACAACGGCCCAGGCATTTCCAAGGAACTGATCGGAAAGATTTTCGACCCGTTTTTCAGTACAAAGGTCCAGAATGAAGGCACGGGATTAGGGCTTTCCATCAGTTACAGCATCATCGAGAAGCTGGGCGGAAAAATAACGGTGCAAAGTGAAGAGGGAAAAGGCACCACTTTTGTTATATTTGTGCCTGTCAGATAAGCGCAGCTGACTGCTGACAACGAAAGTGACCTGATGAGCGTTTAGGAGGCAAACATATGCAAGAGTTCAGGGTTCTGATCGTCGACGACGAAGAGGACTTTGTCGAAACCATCGTAAAAAGGCTGAAAGACAGAGGACTTGACGTGACCGGTGCGACAAGCGGTCGCGCGGCGCTTGAACTTATGGACGGCAAAGAATTCGATGTGGCCGTGCTGGACGTTAAAATGCCTGGAATGGACGGAATAGAGACCCTCAGAGAAATGAAAAAGAAGAGTCCTAGAATGGAAGTGATAATGCTCACTGGTCACGGTTCCGTAGAGTCGGGCATTCAAGGCCTGCAACTGGGCGCGTACAATTACGTCATGAAACCGGTGCCTCTCAACGATCTCCTCAAACAGATGACTCAGGCCTACGAAAGGAAGCTCATCGAACAAGATAGACACAGAGGGGGGGCCTGACGGTTCTTGTCCAAGTTGTGAGCATCCGATCTCAGGATGGTACAGCCGAGGCCCCGGACAGCGATTCAACGAAGCCGTGGTCCCCTTCGACCACTCCGCAGGAGGGCCATCCCGCGGCCGCAGTGATCGACGGTGTTGGTTTTGCTGATGACGGTTCTTGAAAATGGTAAGTCGGAATTATCCATACTTTGTGAGCGCGCTGATTCTCCTGGCAGCAGTACCGCTCGGTTGGTTTGCGGGCGCGGCGTTTGCCGGGTGCACGGCGATTCTTGCAGGGGCCTCTTTCCTGCAGACGCGATTTATGCTGGCGAAAGTCCGGAAGGCAGAACAGGAACGCCAGATAATGGACGATCAGATATGCCGAATTGAGAAATTGTCCACCGTGGATGAACTCTCTGCGGGAATAGCCCACGAAATCAATAA
>JACRDE010000417.1 GCA_016212935.1 Desulfomonile tiedjei
GTGTATCCCAGCCGGAGAATCGCATGATCTGGTCATCTCGCCAGGCACACTGGCAGTGGTGCGCCGCGGACTGGAACTCGGCGGTGAGGCAGCACGGCGCTTGAGGCTCAGTAAGACGGGGCTGGGAGAGCTCCGCAAGATCTTGTCCGTGTTTGTGAGATACACCAGAGGAGGAGAACTCAATTCGCTGACCTTCCTGGAAGAAATGGGCCTGTAATAACGATTCTCCATCCACCTTTGCGGCCCGCCCACACATCACGAAAAAGTGATACGGATTTGTGTTCAAAGAAGGAAGAATTGGGGAGAAACTTCTTGTAAGAGGTTTCTCCCCAAACCCCTTTTCAAGAACTTCCATACAAAGGAGCCTCCCAATCTTACTCGTTTCAAAGCCAAATGGTATGAGTCGATCTTTTCGTGGGACTCGCTACTACCACAGCAGTCGGACATCTGCTCCTGTCCGAAGATCCAACACTTCTGACGCGTCCCTCATGTTCACTGCTATTTCGAGGAACCCGAAACTATTTATCAGCGCCAGTGGCTCGCCTTCGGACACTTCGCCGAAGAACCGTCTAATCCCCTGTATTACCAGGTTACCCACTTCAATGGACCGCGCTTTCCGGGTCAGCATTTGCGCAGAAATGTTTGACGTGAGATTGCCGAATCGGTCAACATAGATTATCTGTCCACGAATGCCGTCCTGGGATTGAAAGGCTTGAGGTAAGTTCAGACGGACAGGGTCCTGAATGGGAGGCCCCACCAAGTCGAAAGGCCTTCCTGCACAAAGGTGTGCAGCGGTTGCAGAAAAGACGTCTCTGCCATGGAATGTCGGATGAGGGTCAGGCAGCATGTAATCCGAATTGGAAATTGCCCTTGCCTCCCATGGCTGGCAAGAATCGAAAATGAATGAGAACAGCCCGTTGTCCGGACCGACATAGAAGCGGTTCCCCGCGTTGAGAGCCATTTCTCGTCTCGGGCCGCCCACCCCGGGATCTACCACGCCCACGTGGATTGTGCCCTCCGGAAAATGGCGGCTTACTGCGTTGAGCACCAGGGCTCCTTCGAGAATCGCATACGGCCGAATGTCGTGAGTGACATCAATCAGACGCGCCCCCGGACAGATACCGAGGACAACACCTTTCATCTGAGCTGTGTACCCGTCCCTTGTGCCGAAATCCGTGGTGAACGTTATTACAGGTTCCAAACCATCGCCTCCGGTTTGCTCGCGATCAACGCGATTCGCGTTGACATGCCCGATCATACTTGATTAAGTGCTCTAATTGGAAGAAAACGCCGCTCAAATCCTATTGTTTCTCCCAAACCGGACCGGAAGCTCATGGGAATCAGAATGTTCGTGACCGAAGGCCTTTCGAGTTTCAAGAACGCTCTGTCGGATCTGTTCTTCCCTCCGACCTGCCCGTTTTGCGATTCCCCGGACGTGGATTCCGGAGCCTGGCTTTGCTACGATTGCACAGATTCCATCAGCAAGATCGAAGAACCTTTCTGCAGTCAGTGTGGTTTGCCTCTGCCGGAGAACAATCCTGACGGCGCTCTTTTCTGCGGCCAATGCCTGATTGCGACTCCCGCTTACCATAGAGCCCGGTATGGAGTAAAATACAAAGGCACGCTACGGGAAGGGCTAAAGAGATTCAAATACGGCGGCGCTCTTCACGCTACGGACGCATTGTCGGGCATCCTGATAGAAGCATATCGCAGACACTACGAACATGACGAATTCGATCTGATATTACCGATCCCGATCCATCGGAAGAAACTCTGGGAACGCGGATTCAATCAGGTTATTGTCCTTACTGAAAAACTTTCCCGACATGTTGGGATACCCATGAACAGGACGTGCTTGCGAAAATCCGTGAACACCCCACCGCAAGCAGGGCTTACCAGACACGAAAGGCTGAGCAATCTGCGCGGATCTTTCATAGTTAGTCGACCGGATGCTATAAAGGACAAGCGTCTGCTACTGGTTGATGATGTAGCTACAACGGGTTCCACCATTACTGAAGCGGCAAGAACAATCCGAAAAGCGGGAGCCGCCAGGGTCGATGCGCTGGTACTGGCTCTCACGCCCATGAGGGGCAATGACCGGCCCTAGCAACTGCGGTACAGCTCACAAACTCGATCTGATTGTCGGCAACCGATAAACCCCTAGTCGATAGGAGGCTGCTATGGCTTTGATGAAACCGGAGCAATTTGAGGAAAGCCTTAAGAGTTTCAAGCCCACCGTTTTCATGAACGGGAAACAGGTGAACAATGTACAGGAGAACCCCAATACCAGGACAGTGGTCGAAGCGAACAAGGCCAGCTATCGATGGGCCCTGGACCCAAAATATCAGGAGATAATGACCTGTCACTCCCCGCTCATAGGCGAACCCGTGAATCGCTACACGTATGTGAGCGCGAGCGTTGACGATCTCATAGCCAAGGCCAAGGCAGGGACGTTTACTGCAGAGATGTTAGGCACGTGCATATACCGCTGCGTGGGTTATGACGCGTTCCACGCGCTCGCTGCAACCACATGGGAAATGGACCAAAAACTGGGCACCGAGTATTATCCGCGTTTCACGAAATATCTGAAAATGGTCCAGGAAAAGGATCTCTCAGTTGCTGGAGCTCTCACCGAACCGAGAGGAAGCCGCAAGAAGAAAACCCTCGACTGGCCTGATCCATATCTTTCACTGAAAATCGTTGACAAGAACAGCGACGGCATAGTTGTGCGGGGAGCTAAGATCAATATTTCGGGCGCTTTTGCCTGCCACGAGTTGGTGGTATTGCCCCAATCGTCCCATGGTGAAGGCGAAGAGGATTACGCCGTTGCATTTGCCGTCCCTGTCGATGCCAAAGGCATAACGTACATCTGTCAATATTCGCCCTATTCCGCGGAGCGCGATCAGGCGGACGATATCTATGAACTGGGCAACCCGGTCTTTGGGCAGCGGGAAACGTCCATGGTCGTGTTCGACAACGTCTTCGTCCCATGGGAGCGGGTCTTCCACTGCGGCGAATACAAGTACTCCGGTAAAATCGTGGGCAGATTCGCACGCACGCATCGCATGACCTGCGGCGGAACCTGCAAGGTAGGATTCATGAATCAAATCATCGGCGCGTGCAAGCTCATCCAGGAGTACAAAGGTCTGGAAAGCATTGCCCACATAAACGAGCAGATAACCGAAATGGTGGTCCTCAGAGAAACAGGACGCGCTTGCGGCCTGGCCGCTGCTAACATGGGTTCCGAAGACCCCCCGGGTTCGGGCGTATTCCTTCCTGATGAGGTCATGGGAAACGTCGCCAAATTGAACATCTGCAATGCCTTTTGGAGAACTATGGCTCTGGCGGGAGACATAGGCGGTGGGTTGATCGTCACTATGCCATCCCTGAAAGAACTGAAAAATCCCGAAACCAAGGCCTATGTTGAGGAGTTTTTCAGCTTTGGTTCCGATGAACCCACCGAAAACATTCTGAAGGTCCATAAGCTGCTCCAACACTGGACTGCCGGACAACATGGGGTAGGCACATGGCACGGAGCCGGGCCTGTTATGGCTCAAAAGATAATGCTGCAGAGAATAGTGAAATTCGACCATGAAAAGGAATTGGTGAGAAACGCGCTCAATCTGAAGGAAAAGGACCGTTCAGAAGCTTGACGCTCTATACGCGCCCGGGTCTCCTGAGCCGCGATGAGAGGGGCCTTCACGGACAGCCGAAATAAGGCCAAAAAAGAACGCCCTATTCTGGAAATAGGCCTTATATCTCCGGGCGTCCTCCGAGCGGTCCGCAATACCAGTTCCCATTCAAAGAAGTAAGATTGAGGGAACCTCTTTAGTAAAGAGTTTCCCCCAACCCCTTCCAGAAACTTCTATCATTTGCGGGAACCCCAAATTTCCTTTCAGGAAATGGGGGTTCCCGCGAGTGCTAAAAGTTCTTGAGGTGGGGTTCGGGGAGGAACTTCTTACAGGACGCGGCCTGCGGCCGCAACCAAACTTTGTCCGATTTCTCTCATAGAAGCAGTAAGTTACATCGATCGCAATCCAACTTCTTCTCGAGAA
>JACRDE010000420.1 GCA_016212935.1 Desulfomonile tiedjei
AGCAATTCCTGTTCTCTTGCAAGGGATATCTGCAATTCTTCCGAGAGCGTTTTTTCGTCCTCGGTGGCGTGGGAAATATCCCGCGTCAGCCCTGAAACCCGCGCGGCATATTGCTGTAAGGTCTCTGTCAATGACTGGAATTCTCTGTCCAGGGAGCGCTTTCGTTCTTCAAACTGTGCAAGTCTTACGCGAAGTTCTCCAGTGCTTCTGGATTTTTCACGCGCGACGGCGTGGAGTTCTTCAGCCTTGCGGCTCGCCTCCTCCTTTTGTCTTTCGAGATCCAAGCGACGGCTCTCGATATCGGACGCCTTGGCTTCGGTATTCTTGAACTGGTCCTCGAGTCCTTGTCGTTCTTTTGTGAGGGCTTCGATTTCCAAGCTAAGGACGCTCTGCCTTCGTTTGTGCCCCTCGATAGCTGATTCCAGGCGCTCTTTATCTTTTCGAAAGCTGGACTCTTTGAGACTTAGCTCGTTAACGGTCGTCCGGCACAGGTCAAGATCTGTAGACAGGTTCTTTTCTTCCGACTCCGCCGTGTCGAAGCTTGCTCTGAGGCGGTCCAGACTCTCTCCCATTTTGAGGACACTTTTTTGAAGATCCTCGATCTCCCGCCGTTTGTCGAAAATTTCGTCCCTTCTGGAATCCTCGGTCCCGCCAATGAACTCTCCGTGGCGAGTAAGAATTTCGCCGGACCTGGTCACTAGATCGACGAAAAGGCCTTCTCGACCCCAAAGTTGAATTGCAGTTTCAACGTCATCAACCAAAAAACTCCGATTCAGTAGAAATCCGGCCAAGTCTGCGCACCAGTCGCGGACATTGACCAGTTCCCTCATACAAGGGACGTTTTCCGGCCTGCTGCAGCAATCAGCCTTTCCTTCGAGCTTCGGTGACAACGGGAGGAAACCCGATCTTCCTGCTCCGGACTCCTTCAGTAGATTTGCAGCGTCAACGGCCGCGCGAGTTGACTTGACCACCAGATATCCGAGCCGTTCACCCAACGCAGCAGTCAGTGCCCTCTGAAACTCGGGTGCAACATCGATCATTTCCGCCAGAGGGCCCAGCAGATCGCCGTCCGAGCGTGCATCCTCGGTTTTCATCAAGAATCTCACGCCTTCGTCATATCCTCTGTAATCCTGCTGCATCTCCGTCAGCGAACCCAGGCGTGCCTTTGCGCCAGCCAGTTGCCTTTCTGTGACAACAATGGACTCTCGCATTGATGCAATCCTACGCCTCAATTCGTCGCGGGATGCTGAGAGCTTTTCTTTTCGCCTAATTTCCTCTGCCCGTTGATTTGCGGCTTCCTGGATCGAGTGTCCCAGCTGGACGTTTTCGAGCTTGTCTTTCTGCAGAGAACTGGCGACGGACTCTTCCTCGCTCTGCAGCTTCAGCAGGCCGACTTCGATTTCTTTCCCTCGCTTGGCAAGACTTGAGAGCCTATTTCTCTCTTGCGCCGATTCCTGCAATGCGCGGAAAACGTCTTCCTTGAGTCGCTCAGAGCGCTTCCTCTCTTCGTTTAAGCCCTGATCCGCTGCCCGCATCTCAGTGAAAGCCTGCTTGAGCTCTGCTGAAGCGGACTCCGTCTCCTCGCTCAAGTCTTTTCGGTTCTTTTCGAGGGAATCTTTTCTCAGCCCAGCTTCTGCCAGCTTTTCCTGGAGCGCTTTTAGTTCTTCTGCCGAACGCTTGCGCCGCTCCGAAAGTTGCGAAATCCCCGCTTTGTTCTTTTCCGCAAGGCCTCTTACTGCGGTGAGCTCTACATCAACCTGATGGCGAGCTTCCAGTGACTCTTTGAGTCTGCCGTCCGTTTCTAGAGCCTCTAGTCTTTCACTTTCAAGGAGAGCCGACAACTCCGAGTAGCTCGCCTCGCTTCCAGAAAGCTGTAAACGCTCTTGCTCAAAGAACCCCTGGGTCCGCATGATCTCGCCATTCAATTCCGCGCACCGCCACGAGTGGATGGCAAGATCCGATTCACGCAGTTGATCCGTTAGCTTCCGGTAGCGCTCGGCCCGGGAAGCCTGCCTTTTGAGTGCCGTGCTCTGGCGCTTCACTTCGCTTATAACGTCGCTGATTCGCAGGAGGTTTTGCTGGGTTTGTTCAAGCTTCTTGATTGCAGCTTCTTTTCTGGATTTGTAGCGATTGATTCCAGCTGCCTCTTCAATAAGGACACGGCGGTCTTCCGGTTTGGACGCCACTACCATGTCTACGCGGCCCTGCTCTATGATAGCGTACGAGTTTTTCCCGACTCCTGTGTCCAGGAAAAAGTCAACCACGTCAGACAGGCGGCAAGGCACGTTGTTCAGCTCGTACTGGGAATCGCCGTCTCTGAACAGGCGGCGTGCGATCATGATTTCGTCGTAATCGACCATGGACACGGGGCCAAACCCATCCGTATTTGAGAGCACCAGCTGTACTTCCGCCATTCCAACTGGCTTTCGGGTTTCCGAGCCGTTGAAAATGACGTCTTCCATTTTCTTGCCACGGAGAATTCGGGCCCTCTGCTCACCCATGACCCAACGAATAGACTCCAGGACGTTGCTCTTGCCGCAACCGTTAGGGCCTACCACAGCGGTGATGCCCGGTTTGAACTCCAACACAGTCTTGTCCGGAAAGCTCTTAAATCCCTTAATTTCAAGCCGCTTTATTTTCATTGTGCTTCACGGACAATCAGTCAGTACCTGCTGTTTTCGGCCTCGACATTGAATGCTGTTCACCGGATAGATTATGAAAAGACTACATATTTCAGGATAACGATTATTTCGGCCGGATACTACAATCGGCCGGCCCCAAAGTAAAGGGAAAACCCCGGGCAGCCGCAATGGTTCCCAACAATCAACACAAACTGACCTGTGAGAGGGAACAGGGCCATGTGGAGCGCACAGTCAAGTTTTGAGCATGTCAGTTCATGAGCCCCTGCAGTCGGGACAGAACTTCCTTGCTAAGAGTATTCTCCAGCACGGGACTTACTTCCGGATTGGATGCAGGACCGCGCACCTTTAGAATGACCGTCACCGGCGTCTTCGCCGGCTGGGTTGACGCCTCGGGTTTAGTACCCTCGGAGCCGCCTTCTATGCCGAGGCGCTTAAGCTCCTTGTCCAGGCCGGTTATTTTGAGTAAATCCTCATGCTTCTTGACAAGCTCCTTGACTGCTGGGATTTTTCCCAGAGCGCTTCCTGCCACGGTATAGGTCTTGATCCCCGCCAGCAGATCGAGATTCATGGGACTGAGGCGTGCGCTGCCTATGAGCCCCGCATTGACCTCCTCTCCTTTGAGGCAGAGATTGTCCGTGCGAACGTTTCCTCCTGCTATTTTGAGATCAGCGGTAAGGCTCTTGAATTCCAGAAGCTTGGATTTTTGAGCTTGTTTCTGAGGCTCGAGAATTGTGCCTATGAGCAAGCTCACCTTGTCCAGAGTATTTCTTAAACGATCTGCCCGTATTTTTCCGGCATCCATTGTCACAGACAGGTTCCCGTGGACCGATTCGCTGGATCTTACATCTTTGAGCGAACCCTTTACCTTCACCGGTGCTTCAATCGCGCCTCGAATACTGCCAGCCAATTCAGGAATCTCAACTGAATTTCCACGAGGTTCAATAAGACCTTTAATGTTTTCAACGGTCCACCCTGCATTGGGAGGCCGATAATCCACGGAAAGCAAGCGAACGACTCCATGGAGATCTATTTCCTCCGCCGGTTTTTTCAGCACGATTGAAGCCTCTAAGGGCCCGGAGAGTTTGAGGTCACCGTCCGACGGTATGAGCTTCAACAGCTCCTTGAGTTCCGATTTCGCCAAATCCAGTTGGATCTCACCGAAATGCCCGTTGCGATCCCTGAGTTTGCCTTTACCGTTCAGGACAACTCCGGGAAGTGTCAACTGAGCGCTGGACAGCTCCAATTCCTGTCCTGCCGATTTTCCGGAGGCCTTGAATGCACCGGCCAGTCCTCCAGGTTTCCTGAACGACCGCCCGACGGCCACATCTAGATGGGTAAGAGGAACAGCCATCGACCAGGTGAGGGCCGCAGATGTTCCACTGACCTTGGCCTTGAGCGGCGCGCTGCCCTTCAACGTGACATCGGACTGGTTGCCGGACAGCAAGGACACGATTTCGCCATCCAAAATCAGAGTGCCTGTACCGTCGAAATTTGGCGCGGGGGAACCCACATCTGTTAGGTCGGCCCTCACCGAAAGTATATCCCCGGGCTCGGATCCTCGGCGAAGGGTCAAAATCCCTTCCTTGAAATCAACTTTATTGCCTTTGAGAAAGATCTTGGATTCCAGCGACAAATACTTTCCCGGAAGCCATTTACCTTTCGGATTTACCCTGAGATTCACCCCTGCCATCCCCAGGCTGATAATTGCCGGTTCCACATTTTTCTGTTCCTTGAATGGAAGGAAGTTTCCCCTGATTGCTATGAGCCCCTTATTACCATGCGCTTTTTCAAAGTGGGGCGACCAATGCAATTCCGTGGCGGTCAAATCTGCCTTCAGGTCAATCCAAACACTCTCAGTCTTGCCCCTCACGTTTCCACGGACAGGAATGGCTCCGCTGACCGTGAAGCCTTTTGGCAGGCTCATGCCAAAATTTTTGAGCCATTCAGGTCGAAACGAAAACTCGCCCTGCAGATCCAGCAGGCGCTCATCGGAAAAAGGACACGTCAGACTGCCGGACAGAGATGCGATTCTGTTCGATTCCGATATTTCCATTGATTCGATCAAGAGCAAGTCCGGTTCCAGTTTTGCCTGAGTCCAAATACGCACCTTCGAGGCCAACCCCTTGAGATTTCCAGCGGGAACAAGATCCTCCAGGTTCAAGTTGGCGTCCGCGCTCCAGTTTCTGCCCTTTTTCCAGTTAGCCTGAATAGTGGCCTTGAGAATGCCGGATCGTGTATCCAATGGGATTTTCTCAGGAAGACTGGAAGTCAGGAAGCTCAATGGAAATCCGTCGGTCTCGGCGTTGACTCGGACCGACTCTATCTCAGAAAAACCATCGGCTGCCACCAAATCGGCACGCACGTTCAGCTGAGCAGCTGTTCGCGCTTCAGATTTCAGTGCGGTGCTGAGCCTGATCTTCGCTTCGCTCCCTTTATCCCAATTCAGGCTGGCTGCGACCGATTCCACATTCATGTCGCTGTTCAACCAAGGCGGCAGGTATACATCAAGCGGTTTCAGGCTGATGGAATTCGCCGTGAAGTCGATTACGGCCCCATCCAAGCCATTTAGGTCAGCAGCGGGAATGACTGTTCCATGAGCCTCTACGGGCCTGGGTTTTCCGCTACCGCAACACAACTCGGCCACTGCTTTCACGCTCACCTTTCGGTCGGGCTTCGTCCGAACCAGAGTGGCTGAGAGATTCTTCAAGGAAACCTGCACATCTTGCCCCGGGAGGGCATGTTGGTCCACCCAATCTATGCGGGAGTCCTTCAAGTAGACTGAGTCAATGGACCATTTCACCTGTTTATCGGGTTTGAGGTCGGATTCAGGGACGACTTCCGGCTTGGTTCCGCTTTCTGGCCGTGCACCGCCCTCAGGGGGTGGCGACGAGACGGGCATTGGAATGAACGCGGTGGTTATAGTCCCGTCATGACTTCTCCTCACCGTGGCCCTAAGCCCCCTGACGGTTACTGATTCGACCGATATTTCTTTTCTGAAGAACGGGATTATCTCCGGAGAGAGAATCAGTTCATCGGCCGAAAGGAGCAATTTCCCCTGTTCGGACGCGACGGCTATTCCTCGAACCTTGAGATTCAATACTCCTGTGTAAGACGGGGATACGGATATTGAGCCGACGCTCACCTGTTGGCCTGTAATTCGACGCAAATGATCCTGGACATTGATGCGAATGAACTCCGTTTCAGGGAGGAATTTCAAAGCTAACAGCGCAACGACAATGAGCAGGGCTATCAAACCCGAAAAAACCATAAACACACGTTTGTAACGACCCATCACGTTCTCCGCGGTCCTGAGTTCCGGCACCTAATCTTCAGTGGACTCTCCAGTTCCGGACAGGTTCTCGACTAAATTCAGATCCGAAGGGCTTTTTATGTTTTTTCCTGAAGCCCGTTCCGGTGAATTTTCCGGAAGTATTAGAAATAAAGCCAATTATTCGATTTTGCAAGTCCATCTCACGAGCGCTGCTTAAAGACAAGTCCGGCGGCTCTTTTGAGATTGTGCGATCCACAGTATCAGAGATCCTCTTGATCCCGCAAAAAACCGAAAATCAATTACCCATCCACTGAATCGTGTTTAGTTTATATTTGACAGATGGTATAAAGACTGTAATGCTGAAAACAATGCAGCAAAAGAATCCGCTGTCACGCTCGTGTTGTGAGACTACAAAGCTCGGCCTTGGATTTTGGAACCTCAGGGGTCTTCAGTTCAAACGATGATGCTGGGAGTCCCAACATGTGGAGAACCGTTCAGCAGGGGGAAGTGCAAGAACTATGAGCAGGAAAATATTCGCAGTCGGCGATATTCACGGCTGTTTCGACAAACTTGTCGCGATGATGAAAATACTTCCGTGGAACAAAGATAACGGCGATCTTCTTTTGTTCATTGGGGATTATATAGATAGAGGGCCAAAATCCAGGGAAGTGGTTGAATTCCTCGTCCAGTTACGTAAGAAAGGCGGTGACTTTGTTTTTCTGAAAGGCAATCATGAAAAGATGCTTCTGGACTACTACATCCAGCAAAAAGACCAGATGCTCTATGTAGCAAACGGCGGAGCCGAGACTATTGCTAGTTATGTCGAAGGGGGCATAGGAAGAAAGGCCTTTGTCTTGCCGGAGGAGCACCTGGACTTTTTCCTATCTCTGAGCCTCTATTACCAGACGGATGATTATATCTTCGTCCATGCCGGGTTGAGGGACGGGGTCAAAATCGGCGACCAGTCGGAAGAAGATCTGCTCTGGATCAGAGAGGAATTCATATACTCCGCATATGACTGGAATAAAAGGGTTATTTTCGGTCACACCGCACTTGAAACGCCGTTTGTCACTCCGAGCAAAATCGGAATCGACACAGGTGCTGTTTACGGCAACAAGCTGACGGCGGTAGAGCTGCCTAGAATGAAATTCTATCAGGTGTAAGCAGGGGCCTCACCCTTCTCAGGGTGAGGGTACGCGTGCTTGTCATTTGACGATTGGATTTCGGCCTTTGGTTTTCGCTTGCTCGGGTGGCTACTGATCGACTCGATCCACGACACTGACCTCCATCACTACTCGACCCCATCCGCCGCACTGCAATCCCACATCACTGCAGCCGCACCTCTTGAACAGTATCTCGTTGGGATTCTTGCCTGCGTAAAGGAGCTCATTTACCGAGAATACAAGCGGGTTCAGCGCGCTGACCGCGTACAAGCACATTCTTTTGGGACACAACTTGGAAATCAAGTTCCCTGCACCGTCCAGATAAAACTTGTCACCTAACTTGTGCTGACTGTTACATCCATGAGAATGCACCACCTCGGCCACAATGGTTTTGTTCGTCAACTCTAGGCCCTTGGAGATAACCTCCTGATTCCTCGGATTTTCCTTGAACTTGATCATTTCTTCATCAGAATAGCCCAGATGATTGTGAAAAAAGGTCCACACCTGCTCATCAATCTTCATCGTCTTCTCCTTTGGATAACACTTCATACCATTTCGTCTACAAACGAGAGATTCTTGGTCGAACTGGAAATCTCTTTCACTTCGAGCGAGGCAAGGCCGTCAGGCCCTCTTCTCATTGCCCTGGAAGCTCTGCCTCCACCATCATGGTTGAATAGCCTCCTTTTCTTGGCAGAGCCCGGACGTTACGGGTTCCCAGCGGAGCCTGCGAACCAGAACGTTCATGATTCTCGTGGCACATTTCCGCAGCCCTAGTCGGTTCTGAGACTGTCTCTCTGTGCCGGCCATCTCCTGTTGTTATCTGTGTGACAGCGAAGGGTTGTTGGACTTGTGCAAACCCACTATCCTTCGGACATTCTCTACAAACGTGTTAGGAGCCGCATAATCTGGGAGGCTGTGAAAAAACCCGGCAACAGGTTCCAATTCGCTCACTTCATTAAGGACTTGCTCAATTGAGGAGCCTCGTTGGTCGCGACGCGGGTGGTCTGCAAACAGAAGCTTTTGAGGATTCACCAAACCGGTTTTTATGGCATAAGGTATTTGTCTATCGCATTTGCAGGAACTTGACGGCTCTATTAGCCCGCAGTGCTTATTCAGAAAATCCCTGAGCAAGGATCGAGCTCTGGAAAGACGCTTTCGGAAGGCCACCGGAGTAATGTGCAGGATTTCACCGCCCTGCTGGCTGCTCAACTCAAGAACCTCACCGAGTATGTACGAGATCCGAAGGTCCCGGTCTAGGCAGAGCAGCATCCCCTGAGCGCAGCCGATCATAAGTTCCTCCACCATGAGTCTCTGTTCCGCTTCTGGAGTGGAGTGCGACCAGGAGTATGCGATTCCGCTTTGGATCTCTTCCTCGCACTTTTCGAAAGTCATCTCCATGCGCTCGGCCCGCCGTTTATTGGTGGTTAGCAGGTGATTGGTCGCAATCCGGTAACACCACGTGGAAAAACTGCTCTCTCCGCGGAAACTTCCCAGATGAGTCACAATTCTTACAAGGATTTCTTGTGTAGCATCTTCTGCATCTGCCGGATGCCACAGCATGCGTATTGCCAAACCGTAGATTCGGTCCTGAATCTGCTTGATGAGAGCCTCAAGAGCTTCTTTGTCGCCGTTTACGGCCTGCTGGATCAGATCTGCCGGATATGCTTTCACAGGGATCAATTCTTCCTCCCATCTCGCATGAATCATGCCCAACGGGAATCAACATGATAAATCCCGCTGAGCAACCACAGTCAAAGACGAGCAAGTTCCGTCTCGATTCTTTAGATATTCCTCTGGCACCAATTGTGACAGAAAATTTGTTGCTGAGTCCGGAAAAATCTAAAAGGAAGGCTACGTCAGTTTTGCGGCAAGCTTCATTCTTCAGAAAGCGCCATTCTTGAAGTCAAAGCGGAATGAGATTGAATCGTCTAGAGTTTCTTATACGGATTCGCAATCAAAGAAGCAAAATCGGAGAAAC
>JACRDE010000421.1 GCA_016212935.1 Desulfomonile tiedjei
CCCACAGTTTAGCCTGTTTCTCTATCCACTCAGCATTTACCTTCTCAATGATCTCCTGGATATCTTTTGGAAGAGACTCCCACTTTTGCTTGTTCATAGTTACAAATATCGGGGCGGTATATGACATAGAAGTATCCACAATCGTGGTTTTCAGGACGTCAGCCAGTTTCCATCCCTTAATCGGCTCGATGGGAAGGAGGACGCCGTCAACCAAGCCCTTCTGGAGTCCCTCATACGTCTCAGTAATAGGAAGGGTCACAGGAATTCCACCCATCGCGGCCACGATCGGGGCATTCTCCACGTTCGCCTTGAATCTCAGCCCCTTCACATCCTCTATACCTTTTACCTCTTTCTTGGTGTGGAAAAGTCCTGGTGGATGTCCGTGAATATACATTATCTTGGTATCTTGGAACTCTTTCGGCGTGAATTTCTTGTAATACTCGTTGGCCAACTTGGTTGCCTGCTCACCCGAAGTGTACCCAAGCGGAAGGCCAAGTACTTCGGTCAGAGGAAAGCGACCGGGGGCATAGGCCACAAGACTCTGCCCTATGTCCGCGATCCCTTTTACAACGCTGTCATAGGTCTGGGTCGGGGGAGTCAGAGTATTTCCGGGAAAGTAAGTGATCTTAACCCTGCCATTGGTTCGTTTTTCGATCTCCTTGCACCATTCTTGGGAAAGAACAGCATTCTTGTGAGCAGGCGGGAAGATCTGGGCGTACTTGAGCTTGATCACTTCATCTGCCTGAACCACCGCTGTGGTGGCGAACAGAGCTGTGATCAGCAACAGAATGCACCCGAGCAGGCCAAGTGTCTTTCTCATGCCAATCTCCTTTACGTTAGGGCGCATGCGCCCCGAGTTATGACAACGTTACTGGATTTCGTCAGAACCCAGTTTCTTCAGCTCTCGCTTCAGTATTTTCCCTGTGGCGCTTTTGGGCATTTCATCTACCAGCACGTATTCCTTCGGAATCTTGTAAGCAGCGAGCCTTTGCTTCAGGAAAACTTTCAGTTCCTCGGGAACGACTTCCTCTCCGGGGCGAGGAACGACAAATGCCGTAACGCGTTCCCCCCATTCCCTATCGGGGAGTCCCACCACTGCGCATTCTTGAATACCAGGGCTGGTATAAATGACCTCTTCCACTTCTCTGGGGTAGACATTCTCCCCTCCGGTTATGATCATGTCTTTGAGCCGGTCCACAATGAACAGGTAGTCACGCTCATCAAGGACGCCGATATCGCCTGATCGGAACCATCCGTCGCTCCAAAAGGCGCTTTTCGTGTCAATGGGATTATTCAGATATCCCTTCATGATGTTGCGGCCCCGAATACAAATCTCACCCTCTTGACCTTCGGGCAGTATATTACCTTGCTCATCCCTTATCTGGACCTCTACACCAGGGACGGAAGTTCCTACTGAGCCGATCACGTGACTGTAGAAGTGGTTATAGGTGACAGCTGACGCGGATTCGGTCATGCCGTAGCTTTCGTACATCGTCAGGCCTGTTAGGTCCTTCCACTGGCGTACGACTTCCGCAGCCATACTAGCTGCAGCGGAAAAACAGTAACGGACCTTGCCTAGCCTTTCCTTAAGTCCCGGGACGGTCAGGAGGCGAGTGTAAATCGTCGGGACAGCAAACAGCTTAGTTACTCTTCCCGAAGCTGTCTTGTCCAATACTCGGTCCAAGTCGTAAGCCGGTAGGAGTTCAATGCATCCGCAGCTGAAAATTGTTGAATTTGTAATATGTATCTGGCCGAAGACGTGATTCAGAGGCAGGAAGCACAACGCGCGGTCAATTTCCGACGAATCCTCTGCATATGCAACGTTGTAACTGGACACAGTTATGTTCTCGTGAGTCAACATGACCCCTTTTGGAACGCCTGTGGTCCCTCCAGTGTAAAGAATGGCCGCTGTATCGTTTCGGTGTCTGTCCACCGCTCTGAACGTGTCTGTGCCAGATTCCACAAGGAGTTCTAGTGAAATGTCCCCACTCGTGCAGATAATCTTCTCCAGGCCCACCTGATCTCGGAGTTTCTCTATCACGCCCAGTTTCTGATCCGCGGTCAAAAGAAAGCGCGGTCTGCTGTGAGCAAGCAAAAGTGCCAATTCATCCCGTTGCAGAGAATTGGCTAGAGTAAGGGCCACGGCTCCGGCCTTGAGCACTCCGAAATAGAATGCGATCCAATCGGATGAATTGGGCGCGCAAATGCCGACAAGCTCGCCGGGCCTAACGCCCAGCTTAATGAGTCCGGTAGCCACGTGGTTAGCGCGCGCGTTCAGGGCGCGATAGGAGATCTCCGACTCGCCTTCACTTATGGCCGGTCGATCCGGGAAAAAGAGAGCGGACCGTTCCAGATTGTTGGCAATATTCATGGTGATTTCCTCGCGAGGCGTGAGGTGGAGGATTTCTCTACAGAGAATTGTCTAATGTTTAGCAATACGGATCTATTGAGTCAACAGTAATTTTATGATTCAGATATTATTTGTTTCAAAAAAGCTTTTTTTTTGGTACATTTGTTCAGAGAGGAGAAATATGCCGCCATTCAAACCAGTCAGACAAACCAGAGTCTCCGATGAAGTCACCGAACAGATAAAGCAGTCCATTCTCCTCGGGGACTTCAAAGCCGGTGACAAGCTGCCGTCCGAACACGAACTGATGGATCAATTCCAGGTTAGCAGGGTGGCTGTGCGGGAGGCCTTGCGAGCGTTGGAGAATTCCGGTTTTCTCATGACGCGTCAGGGGGCTGCCGGCGGAGCGTATGTAACCGAACTCACTTTCGAAATCCTTGCGAGCGCTTTTCTAGATCTTTTCTTGGCCGACAAGATCTCCATGCCCGAGCTTTGCCACGTGAGACTGATCATAGAACCTGAGGTTGCACGCCTGGCTGCCATGAACGTCACACCGGAATATGCGCAAAGACTGCGGGAGGCAATGGAAGATGAAGAGACGCCGCCGACGACGCTACACAAAGACATCGAAATAAAGACTGCCGTCCATTTCATTCTTGTAGAAATGTGCGGCAACCGTTTTTTTGAAGCACTGTTGAAATCTCTGATGAGAGTTACGCGGAGGGTGGTTGAGGCTGTGCATCTAAACACGCTATACTTGCATCCCGCAGGCATGCACAGGCCGATCGTAGAAGCCGTGATTGCGGGAAAACCGCGTGACGCGGAAGAGGCCATGAGACGCCACGCGATGGAGTTTGGCGGAATCCTGATTGAAATGGAAAAAGCCTTTCGGGAGAAATCTCGACTCTAATGTTAGATCGCCCGGCTGGACGGGTTCAACCGAATTGACGGGATCACCACATGGAAAACAAAGAGATTCTTAGGAATAAAAAGATCTTGGCTGTCGACGACGAGCCTGATGTACTCGAAATCGTGCAGGAAGCCCTCGCTCCCTGTGAAATATCAACCGCCGACAGCTATGAAAGCGCAAAGCAGCTCATATCGACCGGCTCATTTGACTTGGTTTTGCTCGATATCATGGGAGTAAACGGATTTGCTTTGCTCGAGTTGTGCAGAGAAAGACAAATCCCAGCGGCCATGCTCACTGCGAATGCGATCAACGTGGATAGTGTCAACAAAGCCTTGAACCTTGGGGCGATATCTTTCTTGCCCAAAGATGAATTGGCAAATATCGCCGATCATCTTGCAGAAATGTTGGAAGGGCTCGCCCAGGGAAAGAGCCATTGGAGACGCCTATTTGATCGTTTGGGACCTTTTTTCAGCGATCGGCTGGGTCTTACATGGGAAAATATTGGAAAGCCCAGGAATCCTCCTTACATGTATTGATGGCTAATACCAACTTCCATGGCGGAAGACGCCACAACGAAGCATGAAAAGGTCTCGGTAGGATCCGCATCTTGCCGGTCCCCATCAAGTAGTTTTCATAGGAATGCGCATTCAAAGAAGTAAGATTGGGGGGAACCTCTTTGTAAATAGTTTCCCCCCAAACCCCTTCCAGATCCTTCTATCATTTGCCGGAACCCCTAATTTCCTTTCAGGAAATGGGGGTTCCGGCGAGTGCTAAAAGTTCTTGAGGTGGGGCTCGGGGAGGAACTTCTTACCAGACGTTCCTCCCCGATTTGAGATATTTGAAAGGGAAATGGTATTACTCTGCATCCAGCACAGTACGAACTGCCTCCAGAAGTTGTCTAATGTTGTAAGGCTTGCTGACGTATCCTCTCGCCCCTGCAGCCAGTGTTTCTTTTGCGGGGCCACTTGAGGAATAGCCGCTTGCGATCAATACCTTGATCCTTGGATCGATCTTGACAAGCTCTTCCAGGCACTGCTTTCCTCCCATTTGCGGCATGATCACATCGAGAATAACCAGGGAGATCTCCTCATCTAATGAGGCGTAGAGCTGCAAAGCCTCATTGCCATCGGTTGCAGTGAGCACCCTGTATCCGGCTCTTGCCAGAATTCTTTCCCCCAAGTCCCGAATAAGCTCTTCATCGTCTACGAGAAGGATGGTCTCATTCCCCCCTCGCGGCCAAGATAATGATGTTTTTTCTCCTGCATTGGTTTCAGCCGCAAAAGCACGAAAGTATATCTTGAAAGTCGTTCCTTTGCCGAGTTCGCTGTAGCATGAGACGTGCCCCTGATGCTGTTTCACGATGCCATACACCATCGCAAGACCGAGCCCTGTTCCTTTTCCCGGCCCCTTGGTTGTAAAGAACGGCTCAAAAATATGTTCCAACGTCTGTTTGTCCATACCGTATCCCGAGTCGGACACGGCGAGGAGCACGTGCGGTCCCGGCTGAGGTCCCAGATGTGTCTTGCAATAGTCTTCGTCCAGATCGACGTTCCTCGCTTCGATAACCAGCTTGCCTCCGTCCGGCATGGCGTCCCTCGCATTGATTGCAAGATTCATCAGGATCTGCTCAATTTGAACCGGATCGGCATTGATTGGTCTTAGATCCTCAGAGGCAAAGAGCTGAATGTCGATCATCTTGGGAATGGTCCTCTCCAAGAGAGCTTTCACCTGATCAATGTGCCGATTCAGGTTTAGGAGTCTGGGTTTGGAATCTGTCTTTCGGCTGAAAGTGAGCAGTTGCTGAACCAGCTCCGCTCCGTTTCTGGAGGCCTGCAGTATCTTCTTCAAGTCGTCCCTGTAACAGTCACCAAGACCCTCATCGGATAGAATCAGCTCGGAATATCCGAGCACAACCTGGAGCAGGTTGTTGAAGTCGTGGGCCACGCCGCCGGCAAGTGTGCCGATGGCCTCCATCTTTTGTGATTGGACAAGCTGCTTCTGCAGCTGGACTTCCTCGGAGATGTCACGTTTTACCGCGACGAAATTGATGATTCGTCCTCCAGAGTCTTTCACGGGAGAGATTGTGGCATCCTCTTCATACGGACTTCCGTCTTTTCGCTTCTTGACCAGACGACCAGCCCAACTCTCTCCCTTGAGAAGGGTTTCTCGGAGCTTGTGAAAAAACTCAAAGTCGTAGCCCTCGCTTTTCAGCAAGCTCGGCTTATCGCCGAGGACTTCTTCGCTCGTGAATCCGGTGATCCGATGGAAAGCCGGATTCACATATTCGATGTTTCCGTCCGTATCCGTGATGACGATAGCTTCCGCGGCCTGTTCGACTGCTGTAGCCAGACGCACACGCGCCTCTTCAGCCCGCTTTCGATCGGTTATGTCATGGAAAATTTCGAGCTTGGAAATCGAGCCATCCGCGTGCCTGATGGGCGTGCCGAAAAGCTCATATGTTTTTCCCGTCTTGTGAGAGTGCCATTCCCACTGTACGGATTTTCCGGCAAGCACATCCGGAATCTTGCACCACGGGCATGATTCCAGACGATCATGAAAATACTCATAGCATTTCTCACCTGCTACGACTCCGAAGACAGATTCTAAGGCAGGGTTGATGTACTCGATTTCAAAGTGAGGATTCACGATGTACACGCCATCGTTCATGTGGTCGAGAATGCCTTTGATCTTATCTTTCTCGCTCTGAAGCTTCTCTTCGGCACGCACTTGCTCGGTGATGTCTTCTGTCAGCTCGATCACGTATTGCACGGCGCCAGCTGAGTCTCTGATCGGAGAAGAGACCAGGCGGTAATACCTGGTCTCTGAACCTGCGGGAGTTGATGTGATGGCCCCATGTACTTTGCCGTCCTGAAGGGTTAGGACGCAAGGGCAATATGAACAAGGTTTCGACCTCGGAGGTCGGTTATACTGTTCATAACAGATCTGCCCACATTCCGGCCGAACGCCTGGAAAATATCTTTTCAACGCTTTGTTGACTTCAATGATCTCCATTTCCGAGTTGAGCACAGAAATCCCGACTTCTATGTTGTCAACTACTGCTCGGTACCTTTGCTCGCTCTCTTTGATCGAATTGACCAGCCGTTCCTGCTCTGAAAGACTCCGCGCCAACTTGATGTTGCTATAGCTCAGCGTGGATAGAATGTCCGCCAGGTTGGAGTAAAAACTCATGACGGTTTCAACTTTTTCCTTTGTCCAGCGAGGCACTTTGTCAAGAGCAGCGAGGTACTGCTGCTCGTCGAAGCCGTATCTACGGGCTTGAGATCGGAAGATTTCGTAATCGGGTGACTCATCCTCAAAGAGAAACTGCCCCAGGAAGAGGTTCCCTAACTGTTTGCCTCCCACGATGATAGGCGTGGAAATGTCCCACATGTTGTTCTTGCATCGGTAGAGCTTGAATGAGCCTTGCTCAACTCCACCGGATAGCAGCGTGTCACTTTCTATGCAGTGTCGCTGAGTCTCAGGATGCACCCTGTGAAACTCGGTACAGATTTCCTGCCAACCGGTTGCTACCAAAACATTGCCTCGCAGATCGATTATTCCGACTCCTATGTTTGTTAAGCTAAAGAAATCGTTCATGAGGGTCTGGATTATCTGCGCATCAATGACGTCAGCCAGTTCCAAGGCGCCGATATCTCCGTCCGGCAAAAGTATGGAATCCAGCTTCATTCGGACGCGGGCTTCACTTTCCTTAAACGCCTCCTCGACCCGTTTACGGTCCGTAAGGTCGGTTATAAAAGCTTGATAATACAAAGGTCTGCCCGTATCATCCGTCGTGACTTGAACCAGCAACTCCACGGGAACACGACTTCCGTCTTTGCGGATATATTCCTTTTCGTAACGGACAGGTTCGCCGGTTAGCTCCAGTTCCTTGAGTTTGCGGGATTCCAATTCATGGTACTCTGGCGGTGTCAGATCTGTAATCCAGTTGATTTGGCGGATTTCGTCTTCGTTGTACCCTACCAAATCACAGCACGCTCGGTTGATGATTCCAACCCTGCCGTCCAGATAACCCACTCCGAATGGCTGCGAGGAAAGCTCGATCGCACTGGCGAGGAAACGGTTTCTCTCCTCGGTTTCTTTCAGCGCTTTCTCTGCTCGCTTACGTTCGGAGATATTGTCGAAAACGGCAACAAAGTGGTCTTTTTCAATACTATATGCAGATATGGAAAACCAAATTCCCATGGAACTGACATAGGTTTCAAACTTCTCGGCATTGCCCGTTGAGGCTATCCTGCCATAGATCTCGAATACTTCGGGGTCGGATTCTTTTATACCAGGTATTACCTCTGTTACTTTCTTCCCAACCACGTTCGCAAGGCCCGTCAATCTCTCGAATGCCTCGTTGACCTCGAGATAGACAAAATCTTGAGGTTTCCCATCCTCGTAAAGCATCCTGCAATAGGCAAAACCTTCTAGCATACTGTTGAATAACGAGCGATACCGCTTCTCGCTTTCCCTTATGGCCTCGTCCGCCCGTTTTCGGTCGGTGATGTCCGTGATCACGGCCAAGACACCAGCACCGATATCTTCAGTATCAAGAGCAGTCATCCGTATGCACGCGTCGAAAGGGGACCCGTCCTTTTTTTTCAACTTGGTGTCAGTCTCGTTGACGACCCCACTTTCAAGATTTCTGTAAACGATCGTCCCAACTCGGAAGTATTCATGGTCCGACGCGTAGATATCCCTGGCTTCGTAACCTACGCACTCAGAGGGGCACGAAAAGCCGAACATCTTCGCCCAGGCGTCATTTACCCACATCATCTTTCTGTTGTGACTGAGGCCTACACCCACTGGTGAGGCCGCAAGAATACCCCTCAGCATTTGCTCGCTTCCTCGAACAGCTAGCTCCGCTTGCTGGCGCTCGGTAACGTCTGCCACGACGCCTACGATGCGGATCGGTTTACCATCCGAGTCGAAGTAAGCCCGGCCCTGAGCTTCAATCCAGTGAATGCTCCGGTTGTTGGCCGACTGAATGCGGCAATCCATTCTAAAGTCACCGGTTTCAAGCGCTCGAGAGAAGCACTCAGCCACGTGATCGCGGTCTTCCGGGACAACATGCCCGAGAAGAATGTCGTAGTTCCAGTCAGGTTGGAGACAATCGTACCCGAAGATCTGGTCGTGGCGCAAAGAACGGCGTGACCTATTTCGTGTGAGGTCGAGGTCCAAACTGCCCAGTCGAGCAGCGTCTAATGCGATGGCTAAGCTTTCTTCAGCCTCAACGCG
>JACRDE010000422.1 GCA_016212935.1 Desulfomonile tiedjei
CAACCACTCCTGACAAAAATTAAGAGACTCTTCTCCGGGCAAACCCTTGGCTTTCATGGCCGCTACGTATTCGTCGAGGATTGGACGTACTGCCTTTGCCCAGCGCGCGTCTTCTTCTTTTGAGAGTTGAATTATCTTGTTGCCCTTGGACAGGGTGTATTCAGCTCCTTCTTTATCAATTAGATCCCACATCTTCCCTGTCTTTTCGATCCATTCCTTGTTTACCTGCTGGATTACGTCCTGCGCTTCTTTGGGAAGGGATTCCCATTTCTTCTTGTTCATGACCACGAAGAAAGCCAGAGAATAGGCAGCACCGAAATCCTGGGTGGTGGATTTGACAACTTCCGCGAATTTCCATCCTGTGAGCGTTTCGATCGGTGAAAGGACTCCGTCGACCACACCTTTTTGAAGCGCATCATAGGCCTCGGTTTGGGGCATGGCCACAGGGGTTGCACCCAAGGCTGTTGCGACCTTTGCACTGGTTCCTGAACATCTCAATTTCATGCCCTTAAGATCTTCCATCTTTTCGACGGGCTTTTTGGTGTTCACTATGCCCGGACCGTGTCCATGAAGGTACATGACCTTCACATCGTCCAATTCTTTGGGTTTGAACTTGTCATAATACGCATTGCAGAGCCGGGTGACCTGGTACCCACTCTTGTAACCCAGAGGCATGTCAATGACCTCAGTGAGGGGGAACCTGCCCTTGGTGTAGCTGAGCACTGACATTCCGACATCCGAAATCCCTTTGACCACACCGTCATAGCACTGGTCCGCGGGAGTTAGGGTAGCGCCTGGGAACATGTTGATCTTTACGGCGCCATTGGTCCGTTTCTCGATTTCTTTCGCCCACTCCGTGGCCAGAATCGTGTTGGCGTGTGTAGCAGGGAAGAAAATGGAATAAGTGAGCTCCACGGTTTTACAGTAGCCTGGAATGGCAGACATGGCCGTGATGAAGAAGACGGCCGCCAAACCGAAGACCAGCGCCGAAGATCGGCTAATGCGCATGCTCAACCTCCTTTGACGATTGCCCGGACAAGCGGGGGGGGGTGGATTGTGTCTTGGCATGGGGCATCCACACGCAAGACAATCTTATTCTACCGAATTATCGATAATCTGCTCGGTTGCCGCTGTCAATAGCTATATGGCGGTGATGGCGGTTTTTCAAGGTCGTCCCAGGTCAAGCCGAGCCTTTCCTTGAAATATGGCCCTAGTCGCTCGAAGAGATTCTTCCAGTGTGTTCTTCCCTCGGCAACGTCGGTGAGGATTTCTGCAACGAGCTCTGGAAGCCTCCCTAATTCTTCCTTGGGAAGAAAGGAAATCGCCCCCAACTTTACCGACTTGTTTATGCTTTCGATTGTTATTGCATGGGCAGTGAGCATTGCTGCAGGTAGCGATCTTTTTCGGCATTCTTCGAGCAGAGTAAACCCGTCCACTCCCATAATGTCCAGTATCACCAAATCGAAATCTTGAGAGTGTACAAGCTCTACAGCATCCTCGAAGCTTGTTGATGTGCTGACTTCGCTGTCCGAAAGTAGTTCGCGAACGGTCTCGAGCACGTCCGGTTCGTCGTCAACAACCAGGAGCCGCTTGCCTTTAAGAATCTCCAGGTGGGGCATGGCATTGTCTCTCGTACGAGATTGGTGAAGGTGTGCAGCAGGTCTTATGCTGTCACATGTTCAGTTGACTGAAATGCCGCTCCGAGCTGGCGCGAGAGGTCAAAAACAGCCTAAACGAATCTTCCATCCATGTCAATCTCTTTTACATGTATCCAATCTCTTTTGTTGACCGCATCCATCAAGTACCTCTTCAAAGGCCTTTATTGAGATTGAAATACCGCAATCTCGAGCGATGCGACCTTTTCAGGGTCTTTGCTCAAAAGTTGACCGTAAATTCATATTGATGAATTAACTATATCGGAAAGAGATGCAAACCGGCCTTTACGTTGAAACAGGCTCGCAAGTCGAACTTGATTCGTGAAGGAATGAAAGGGTGAGCAGAATTCACCGTTAAACGCGAAGCGGAATCCGGAAACAGTCTTCACCCTTCAGTCAAATGTAATGAATAAATGAATCCCGCTCTTCCTGCCCATGATACCAAGTGCTTGGGGTCGGACATTCGAGATTATAGCTTATACTAATGCGCTTTCAAAGCAGTAAGATCTGGGGAACCTTTTTTGCAAAAAAGGGTTCCCCAGACCCTTCCAAAAAACTTTTAACATTTGCCTGAATCCTCCTTTTTCTTGGGAAAAAAGAGGATTCAGGCAAATTGATAGAAGTTCTTGGGATGGGGTTCGGGGAAACGCTTCTTACAACAAGGGTTTCTCCGATTTTGCTTCTTTGATTGCGAATTCGTATTACTGGTTCATGGAGTTTCGGGCGCTGGTTTATGGCAGATAGCGCAGGTCAAGCAATCGACCCGGCATCTGAGAGATGCTCCGAGTAACCAGGACTTGTCGGAGAGACAGGTGACTGGTGCCCAAATGCTATGCCCGCCTCAGCCACTATTCCGATCGGTCTCGTTGTTCCCTGAGCCAAAACTCCCTTTTCAGCTTCCACTCATGGTATCTGTTGAGCAGTGGCTCGAATATGAATATCGCCAGGACCATGCTCGTCACAGCCATGAGGGCAAACCAATACACCCATTCGGGCGAGTCCATTCTCCCACCCCCAGAAGATTATTCGTAGGGAATAATGATAGATCACTACCCCTAGAGTCAAGAAAATTGTGGTCCAGGAGCATCCCTTAAGTTACTCGAGGCAAACGACAAAATGTTGGCAGTCATTACGAGGGTCGAAGACCCGAAGCAATCTCAATGACTGAAGGCTTGAGATTGCCTGGCCGGGCTGGAAGTAACATGTTGTAGAGCCTCGTCGCTTCGCCCACGTGAATATAGCAGTTGCCAAAATAGTCTCCATTTCCTCGTCATTCCTGCGAAGACAGTAATCCGGAATCTTGACCGGGGATCAAGTCCGAGGTGACTGCACCACTCCTGTAAATGGGACGATAGTATTTGCAATTCTATAGCCGTCTGAGCATCATATGCGTATGGTTCGGTGGATTCTTCGTGGATTTATGTGCTCACGTGGGCCACAAACACGGGGGAAGCTGAAGGTACTCATACTGGCAATTCGATTTGAACCTCATCAGCCCGAGGCGGATTTTACCCACATTCGTTTGCAGCGGGGAAAATCTGCTCAAGATTCACAGTCCCGGATTTGAGTCGAAAAAGCTATTTGCGTGAGAGATGTTTTGGGCAAGTTATCCACGGCTTCCATGCCCTTAATTCCTTGAAATGATGTCCAGTTTTAGTCCTCGTACGCACGCGTAATGATTTGCTCAGTCACAACAGTGTTCATTCCAGAAACGCAGAGCAGCGTCCACGGAGTAAAAGTCGTGACAGTCGGTTTCCGACTTCGAGCTGCTGGCCTTAAGCTGGCAGATTCTGCAATCCGCGTTCTTCCGAGTGTGCCCGAGGGGCTTCAAGCCCCGAAAGCACACTCTGTATATAGGGGTCGGAACCTTAGCGGGCTGTTGAATATCAGGCGGCGGAGGGCCAGTCTCGCAGCCCGTTGAAGGGCAGGATTGAGACCCGTGAACACTCGCTGTCACCATCAATACCAATATCAAGGCCGCCAACAGCCTTCTCATCCTTTTCTCCTTACAAACTGTGAACAACACCTGCTTATCCGGAAGCATTCTTGAATGAATAACATGGTCGCGGTCGCAAGCCGGAGGACTCCCTGAACGTAGAGTGGACGGCCTCGCGTCGGCCAAAGTGGAGTAGGCTTTCAGCTTGCTCAAGGATCACTTGTTTGAAAACGGAAAAGCATGATCCTCTGAACCGAGGGTAAGTCCCCACAATGATTATCGTCAAGATATTTTTAACTCTGGGCCAACGAATGGCGCGAAGGAGGGAGAACTAGTAGAGAACTTGTGAAAGCAAGTCTGATCGATAGCGATGAGAATCCGCAGACGGATTCGGACAGATCGTCCATAAAACAGGGGGGGGCTTCCATGAAACTATGGGATGCTTCCCATAGTGCATATTGGTTTGTTTGACGTTCACAATTCTTGCCCCACTCTTGCCTGAAGACGCTCTGCGGGCATGTACGTCATCCAGGTGAAAGCCGGTATCGAGAGGGCAAGGCAAACGCATCTACATCTGGATCCCAACTTCCGCCGGGATGACGGGAAGGAGTTCCGCATCACGGGGCACCAACATTGAAACCTATTAATAGTCATTCTATGAAAAATACTTTTTTGATTGCGCATTGGGATTCATCCTCCTGGCACGTAAATTGCTACGTTTAACGGCCAGCATGGCCAAGAGCCGGAGCACCAAGAAGGGAGACAGATAATGATTTTCCGGAACAGAATATACATAGTCTTGATGGCAGGTGTTCTGGCTTTTTCAGTAGCCTCGCAGGCGAAAGCCGAGGACATGTCAGGCGGGCTCCTTCAGGAACTGAAGAAACACATCGTTCAGGCTATACCACGGGAGTTCGTACAAGAGATCACCAAGCAGTTTATAGAAGAAATCAAGAAGGAACTTGCTGCAGAAGTCAAGAGGGAGCTGGCGCAGGAGTCTGGGCCCGGGGCAATGGCGGCGGTGATGCCCCAAACAAACCGGTTGCCGGTTGACAATAATGGCTCGGACATTGTTTCCATGACAGCTGCGGTCGGAAAACAGCTGCTCCTTGTAAAAGAACACCCAGGAAACCACAGGTTGGGGCAATCCCCCCCCACCGATAGCAGCCCCTCAGAAAGAACTCTGCGAGCTGGTCTGGTTGCCGTTGTAACTAACGCCACTAATCCAGTGAAAACCCTTACTGTTGGACAGGTCAAGAGACTCTTCACCGGCGAGTACAGCAATTGGAATCAGGTGGGCGGCCCCGACTTGCCGGTCAAGGTGGTAATCTGGTCCGAAAACGCTGTGGAACTCGAAGATCTCATGAAGGAACCCAGTAGCCCGGATCGCCTAACGTTGCGTTATGCCAGTCTCCTGATCCCAGCCGTAGACCGAACAAAGGGTGCTATCGGATTTCTTACCACGAGGAACGTGGAGCAGGTAGAGTTCGTAACCAAGCATGAGGCCATACAGAAGATTGCTATCAGGATCAATGAACATTCTCCCGCAGTAAACCCAGGTATTGGCTCGGCGCACAGCGGTTCGTATCCGATGATGGTGGACCAGATCAAGCTAGACATGGAGCGAGGAAATCCCCGGCAGGCCTCAGCAAGAGTTTCTTCGGGAATTCAATAGGACCGTTCGCTATGCCCGGATTGGAACACAAGGAGGCCTCGATTCATTTGTCAGGCCTGGGCACTGAATGTCTGTCACTTCTGATGAAGCGCCATGCGATCAGTCTGTGATTCCTCTCTCACTTCCTCTCGGATACGGCGCATTGTCGGAAGCAAGTCCATGAAGCAATCGAATACTTGCGGGCCGAAATGGTCTGCGCTTCCGGCCATCATAATGGAAAGAGCTCGCTCTTCCGGCAGAGCAGGTCTGTAAACCCGGTCATGAATGAGGGCGTCATATACGTCCAAAACGGCAACTATGCGGGCAGGTTCCGGGATCTGTTCTCCGACTAGCCCTCTGGGATAACCCGAGCCGTCAAATCTTTCGTGATGCGACAAAGCGATATCTTTGGCCATTTGAATCAGGGGGACTTTGGAGCCGTCCAATATGTTAGCGCCGATTTCCGAGTGTTTCTTCATGACCTCGAATTCCTCCGGCGTGAACCTCCCCGGCTTGCGCAGTATAGCATCGGGGATTCCTATCTTTCCGACATCGTGCATGGGAGCCGCAAGGCGAATTTGCTCTGCTAGTTCTCGTTTCCATCCGAGCACTCTCGCCATCTCAAAGGCGTAGAGGCCTATACGCCGGATATGGGATCCGGTTTCGTCATCGCGCATTCCAGTAGCAGAAAGTAAGCGCCATATAATCTCTTCCTCCCGCTCTCGCACTTCTCTGGTTCGCTGCTGAACTTTTTGTTCCAGTTCGTGCTCATATTCCTGACTCAAGATATGCAAGCGTCGCCGCTCCAGGGCGCCTGCCACGTTGATCAGAATTTCATTCCGGTCGAAAGGCTTGATGACATAGCCGTATGCTCCTAATTCAAGAGTCAAGATGGCTGTTGGACGGTCGTCCACCGCCGTTACCATTATGACAGCGACTTCCGAAAACAATTGCTTGATGACGGTGAGAAGATCTACTCCGGACATTCCGGGCATCATGATGTCGCTTATGACCAGGTCGAAGTGATTACTTTTCAGTAGTTCCAAAGAAGCTTCGCCGCTTGACGCAGTCGCGCACGAGTAGCCTTCCAAACCGAGCCATCGGGACAGAAGGTCGCATATATGCGGCTCGTCATCCACAACCAGAATTCTTGCTCCAGTACTGTCCATGGACGTTCTTACCCTCCAGCCAAGAAATAGGTCTTTTGATAGAGATTCCAGCAAACGGCAGCTCACCTTGGTACCATGCCTGATGCGGCATTGGGACAACCCTTCGCCAGCGCGACATGGATAGTCTCCCCGTGTTACTGGACGAAGCACCTCTCATCGTCCTTGACTTCTTCCCGCATGCGACGCATCTGCGGCAGCAGTGTCACAAAATAGTCGAAGATTTTTGGATCGAAGGACGTTTCTCTGTAAGCGTTCATTACCGACAGTGCTCGATCTTCACTTAGGGCCCGCCTATATGGCCTTTCATGAATGAGGGAATCGTACACATCCGCTATCGAGACTATTCGGGCGCTTTCCGGAATGAGTGTTCCATGCAACCCACGCGGATAACCCGACCCATCCCAGCGTTCATGATGACACAACGCGATTTCTCGTGCCATTTGTATCAGCGGCAAATTGGAGGACTCCAGAACACGAGCTCCTATAATGGTATGCTTTTTCATGAGTTCGAACTCATCAGGAGTCAGTTTCTCAGGCTTTCGCAATATTTGGTCAGGGATCCCGATTTTCCCTAGATCGTGAAGCTGAGCAGCAAGGTATATGCGTTCAACTGCCTCATTGTCCCATCGGAGATACCGCGCTATCAATGATGAATAGAGGCCGATTCGTCGGACGTGACCTTTCGTCTCATCATTGTGAGTAGCCAGGGCAGCGAGGAGCACGGAAATCAACTGCTCCTCCAGGCTCCTGATTCCTTCGGCTTTTTCCTGGGCCTTCTCTTTCAGCACGCATTCATGGTCCTGTCTCAGCAAAAACAAGCGTCGGCGTTCCAGGACGTTACAAACATTGAGAATAACATCGTGGAACTCGAAGGGCTTGACAATATACCCCCATGCCCCAAGATCGAAAGTCATGATGGCGGTTTCTTCATCATCAATTCCTGTGACCATGATAACCGCCACCTCAGGGAAACGGCTCTTGACAAAGGCAAGAAGATCGACCCCGGACATCCCCGGCATCATGATGTCCGTTATGAGAAGGTCAAACTTGTTCTTTTCCATCAAGTTGACTGCTTCTTCTCCGCTTGTCGCCGTTGAGCAAACAAATCCCCTTGAGTTGAGCCATTTGGCGATCACGTCACATATATCTTGTTCATCGTCTACAATGAGTATTCTGGCAGAATTGTCTTTCAGCATAATGTATTTGACTGAGATGATTTCGACGACCCGGGAAAACCCTCCCAACGGAATTTTCAATCCGAATCAAGGCTCCGACTATTTAGATGTATTCTACTCGTGCCGAACGTCAGAAGCAACGCCTCATTGAAATGTGCTTTCAAGCGAGCGGTAACTGAGAATCGACCAGGTTGCTGTTTCGGCAAGTCTCCGCTGCGTAAGGCACGACCTGAGTTCGTTTCAGAGACCAGCCCGAATCCGCTGTCAGCGATGTCAACTCTTGGGGTGCGCATTGATGCGGGCTCCAGTGCTTTGACCAAGGGATCAGCCGGTTGATGAATAAGCAGGGAAACCGCACCAGATAAATTTCTCTTTTGCGGGCCGAAAAAAGCCGCGTGCTCACTTTACCGCGTCCAGAACATCTCTGACCACTTTGAGCATTTCCGTCATCCGGTACGGTTTACTCACGAATCCACTGACCCTTGCTTCAATGTCTCTTTTTGCCAGATCATCAACCGAAAAGCCGCTGGCAACTATTACCTGCACATTCGGGTCAATTTTGAGCAGTTCTTCCAGACACTGTTGGCCACTCATGTGCGGCATGATAATATCCAAAAGAACCAAGGATATTTGATCCTTGTTGGCCCGGTACGTGTCTATGGCCTCGATCCCGTTGCAGGCAGTTATTACGTGGTATCCTGCTCTTGAAAGGATCTTTCTCCCAAGGTCCCTTACGAACTCTTCGTCGTCAACCAAGAGCACCGTCTCGGTACCCGAAGCAGGGATTGCAGGGAGAATATCGAGGTCCGACTTGCCAGGCATTCGTATGACTGGGAAGTAAATCTTGAAAGTCGTGCCAACTCCCGGTTCACTGTAACATGTGACGTGGCCGCTGTGGCTCTTTATTATTCCGAACACCATGGCCAAGCCGAGACCAGTTCCCTCGCCCGGTTTCTTCGTCGTATAGAACGGCTCAAAGATATGCTCCAGGACGTGTTTTTCTATGCCAAACCCTGTATCGGAGACCATGAGGAGCGCATATTCGCCGGGGCTCACATCAACTTGTGTTTGGCAGTACAGGTCGTCCAGGTACAGGGTCTTCGTCTCAATTAACAGCCTGCCTCCCTCGGGCATTGCATGCTGTGCATTCACAGCGAGGTTGAGAAGGATCTGCTCGATCTGTCCGGGATCCCCATTGATTTTTTTTAAGTTCGCGTCCAGTGCGATCTCGATCTCGATCATCTTGGGAATCGTTCGGTTAAGGAGCTTTTGGGCTTGCTTTACCTCGTAATTGAGATCTATGGGCCTCAGCCTGGTTTCGAGCTTTCTACTGAAAGTAAGTATTCTTCGGACCAAGTCCGCTCCATTACGAGCAGCCTGAACTATCTTGAGCAGATCTGCATAATCTTGATCTCCCTCTTTTCTGTCCATGAGAAGTATCTCTGAAAAACCAAGAATCACAGTCAGGAGATTGTTGAAGTCGTGCGCAATGCCGCCGGCAAGCGTTCCGATCGCCTCCATTTTCTGAGCCTGAAGCAACTGGGACCTCAAGGCTTTTTCTTGGCTGATGTCAATAGCGAACCACAGTAAGGACGGTTTGCCCTTGTAATCGATGGATGTCAGCCACATGGAAGCCTGAAAAAGCTCTTGGTTGCTCTTTTTGCCGGGGAGCTCGAATGAACGGGAAAGCTTTCCCTTGGTTACACCGCCCATATGCCTGACAACAGCGTTCCTTTCTTCAGCAGCGACCAGAGCTTCTGCAGGTAGTCCCACCAGGTTTTCCGCACTGTCGTAACCGAACATTTTTGCAAAATTGGGGTTCACGAATAGGCATTTGCCGTCTTGGACGATGGCAATTCCGACAGGCGATGACTCTATTACGAGTCGCATCCGTTCCTCGGATTCCTTCAGGGCCTTTTCGGTCCGTTTGCGTTCGCTCAGATCAACAGCGTACTCAATAATTCTTGACACCTGTCCATCGTCGTCCAAGATCGGATATGCAAATATCTCGACATCTCTTGGAGCGCCACTGCGGTCGTAATGCGTGTGCTCCACGGTAACCGGTTTTCCAGTTTTTTTTACTTCTTCGAGAGGACAAGGATACTCAGACCTATCACACGGTTCGTTCCGACCGTGTGTAAGGGAGTAACACGTTAATCCGTCGACAGAAAAGGTCCTTCGAGCAGCCGAATTCGCCAACAACACCTTGTAATTTTTCGCATCCAAAACGTAAAAGGGATGAGTCACGGATTCCAGCAGACTGTTGAGAAATTGATTTTGTTCCCTAATTCTTTTCTCTGCCTGTATTTGGTCGGTCACTTCCCTCATTATTCCCTGGTAACCGACAATCGTCAGGTCTTTATCACGCCTGATGGTCGCTGTGACCGTGCAGTCCATTTCACTGCCGTCTTTTCGCCTCAACTTTAGTGGATAGTTCTTAACTGACCCGTTCTTTTCAATTTCTTTCCGAAATGTTCTACGGTCTTCCGGATCGACGTATGTCACTGAGATGTCCATACCGATCATTTCTTTTTTTTCGTAGCCGAACATGCTCAAGAAAGACGGATTAGCATCCAATATTTCACCCTGCGTGGTGGTTATGAATATCCCCTCCATCGATTCGTCGAATAAAGTCCGGTATCTTGTCTCGCTCTCGCGCAGCTCGGTTGTCCGCTCTTTGACTCGGCGTTCCAGCTCATCGTGGGCCTTTTGGAGCTCAGCCTCATGTTTTTTCTTTAATAGAAGTTGCTTCTTTTGTGGAGTCAGATCCTCGACGAGCATCAATACGGCCCTGTCTCCTCCGAGCCTGATGGACAGAAAATGGACTCGCCCCCAGATTCGTTCCTTGTTAATCTCCAGTACAGTCTCAGCGACTTTGGTTCTTCTGTCAGAGAAAACTGAACCTACCAGGGATCGGGCGTGGTCAGCGGAATCACCAGGAGAAAAAAGTGTGGAAAAACCATGTCCATAAGCATTCTCACTTTTGCCGGAAAGCCCGCCCGAAGGCTTGTTCGCAAATACTATCTGATACGATCGGCTTATAATTAAGGCGGGAATAGGCAAAGCATTCAGTAGCTTGCCCAAAGCACTAGTCTTGACCCCGCTAAGATCAAAACTGCCGGACGCTGTCATGTCGCCTAGCGCATTTAGGTCAATGGTTTCGGTCCGGATGCTTGAACCTTCGAGAAAGCCTACAGTCTGCTCTTGTTCATCAAAGTCGAAAGTGGGAGAGTCTTTTTCGTTCATTTGGAACTCCGCTGAAAAGTTCCCCCCGGTTGGCGTCCAAAGCGATAAGGTAGCACGATTCACCCCGTGCCTTAGATTTTGAGACCGCCTCTAGTTTCCGGTCATGCACATGTCTCTTGTCAGACCACGGCAGTTTGCTCAGGCCGCAGCATGGTCGAATCAAAGAATGCCCAAATTCAATTTGTCTCATCTTGACCTATAAGCTAACCCTCTAACTCACCGCGGTGCAGTTCGACGCGGTTGCGCCCCAGTTCTTTCGCTCTGTAAAGGGCTTGGTCCGCAGCTCTGGTGATGGAATCAGTGTTGTGTCCACTCCCGCTAACGGTTGAGACTCCGCAGCTCACTGTTACTTTGAAGGACCCTTCAGGTGTGACAAGGGGGGCTTCGCTCACCAAATTGCGGAGCCTCTCCGCAATTGCCCACGAGGACTCCTCATCACAATTTGGACAGACAATTAGAAACTCTTCCCCCCCGTAACGTCCTATTGCATCGTAGGGCCTTACGGCAGTCACCAGTCTGTGCGCAACCTCCTTGAGAACTGCGTCTCCGGCCAAATGCCCATAGGAGTCGTTGACGCGTTTGAAGTGGTCCAAGTCTGCCATTATCAAGCTTACCGGAGTGTTGTCCCGATGAGAGCGGGCCAGTTCTCTCTGAAGAAATTCAATGATGGCTTTGCGATTCAAAAGTGAGGTGAGAACGTCGTGGGACGCCTGATACTCGGAGGCTGCCAGGGCCGCCATGAGGTCTTCTTGCAGGCGAATTATCCTTGAACCGACGCGCACCCGGACCCTGAGTTCATGGGCATCAAAAGGCTTGGCTATGTAGTCATCAGCTCCAGCTTCCAAACCCTCGATTAGGTCTTCTTTTTGCGTTCTTGCAGTTAGCAGAATTATGTAAATGTAGTGTTGCTGTTCCTTCTGTCTTATCTTACGGCAAATTGTCGCACCGTCCATCCCGGGCATCATCCAATCCAGAATGGCGAGCCTTGGAGCCTCGTCCCGCATAAGAGCGTTCCATGCCTCTGTGCCGTCGCGGCACATTATTACCTCGTGCTCCCACCTTGTGAGATGGGCTTCGAGCAATCTTCTTGTGATCGGATCGTCTTCTGCTACGAGTATCCTCACGGTCGAATCTCCTGACTGAGAGCCACGAGCTCTTCTCGGACGCGCTCCATTTCTCTCTCAAGGTGCATTATTGCCTGCGGTGCCTCAGTAAGGTCGCTCGATCTGCCTATGCCTTCAACTCTTAGGGCCGCTTGAACTGCCGATTCAGCGGCAAAATTGCTAACTGATCCTTTCAGGGTGTGTGCCGCCTTTTCCATGAGTGCGGGCTTCCTGTGCTGAAAGGCTTCACGTATTTCTGCTAGAAGTCTCGGAGAATCCTCAAGAAAAAGGGAAATGATCTCTCCGAGCAGATCTACATCACCCCCGACCCGATCCAGAATCACTGTCTTATCCAAAACCTGAGCCACTTTTGCCGGAATCGGGAGTTGCCGGGAATCCTTTTCAAGGCTACCCATGACATGCTCAATTGTCTCGTAGAGTTCCTGAGCAGTGATGGGCTTGGAAATGTAGCCATCCATACCGGACTCCAGGCATCTTTCCTTGTCCCCCTTCATGGCGTACGCTGTCATGGCTATGACAGGAAAGTGGCCTCCTGTCTTCTTTTCTCGATCTCTGAGGATCTTGGTGGCCTGAAGTCCGTCCATTTCAGGCATCTGAACATCCATCAGTACCAGATCGAAATTAGTCTTCTCCAGGCTATCCAATGCGGCGATTCCATTTCCCGCTGTGGTGACCGCATGGCCCATCCTCTCGAGCATCTTTGTTGCAAGCAACTGATTTACGGCATTGTCTTCGGCAAGGAGTATGGAGAGCCTACGCCTGCTCTCCCGGATGGAATGACGGGTTATCAGGGAAGGTCGGGCTTGGCTTTCCTGGGGAGCGTTCAAGACTCTTGAAATAGTAAACAGTAATTCCGACTGCCTCACCGGCTTCAACAAATATGCGGCTATACCCAGCTTGAGGCAGCGCGCAGCATCTCCTCTCTCACCGGCGGATGTGAGCATTACTATCGTCGGGGTAGCGAAACGGGCCTCTCGGTTCATCCGCTCGACGAATTGAAAGCCATCCATCCCAGGCATCATGCAATCCGTTAGTACTATCGGGAAGGGGGCTCCATCTTGATGTGCTTTTTCCATTGCATCCAAGGCACCGCTCCCACTATCAACCACTGTGGGATGCATACCCCAATAGCGAAGAATTTGCTCTAATATTCGTCTATTTGTTTCGTTGTCATCAACAACCAGAACCGACAATCCCTTTAAGTCTGAAATTTGTCCATCGGTAATCTGTACTATTCCACCCTTTTGAAGAGCCATACGGACAGTGAAGTGAAAGGTACTCCCCTTTCCAACTTCGCTCTCAACCCAAATCTTGCCTCCCATCATTTCGCAGAATCTGGAAGAGATTGCCAGGCCAAGCCCAGTGCCTCCGTACTTTCTGGAAGTTGAGCCGTCCGCCTGCTCGAACTCACGGAAGATTTTTTCCTGCTTCCCTGAAGGAATGCCAATGCCGGTGTCGGTGACCGTGAAATGAAGGTGAACAGCGTTTTGCGATTCCACGCCGGACTGAATGCCTAGTACAACCTCTCCTTGATCGGTGAATTTGATCGCATTACCTATCAGATTGACAAGAACTTGGCGGAGCCGGCCCGGGTCACCTATGATGGCATCCGGCACCTCGGGAGAAATTTGATATACCAATTCGAGATTTTTCTTGTGAGCCTGTATGGCCAGCATAGTCATAGTGTCGGCAATCGTATCCCGCAAACCGAAGTCAACATCTATCAGCTCCAGCTTCCCGGCTTCTATTTTTGAAAAATCCAGGATATCGTTGATGAGCTTCAGCAGGGAATCTGCGGAAATTCTTACTGCCTCGAGATACTCGTGCTGTTCCACCGTCAGATCCGTGTTAAAGGCCAGCTCGGTCATCCCCATGATTCCGTTTATAGGTGTCCTGATTTCATGGCTCATATTGGCGAGGAACTCGCTCTTCGATCGACTGGCTTGTTCGGCGGCCTCGCGAGCCTTGATCAAAGCGCTCTCAGCCTCCTTGCGCTCGGTAATATCTTCTGATATCCCAACCAGGTATTGCGGTTTTCCCTCATCGTCCAGGATCGGCAGCTTCTTGGTGAGTATTATCCTCGTTCCTTTGTCCTTCGTGTCTACAATCTGCTCGGGTACGTAAAGAAGGTCACCCTTGCTCAAAGTCTCGCGATCCTGTATCTCAAAGCGGTCCGCCTGCTCGACTGGGAAGAAATCGTGAGCAGTCCTACCCTTGATTTCTTCACTGGAATAACCGTATAGCTCCTCACTTGCCTTGTTCCACAGGACGTATTTCAACTCTTTTGCGTCTTTAAGAAAGACCGGGTTCGGAAGGTTCTCTATTATAGAATTGAGGAGGGCCTTGGTCCGTTTGGTTTCTTCTTCGGCTCTCTTCCGCAAGGTAATGTTTCTGACCGTGGACAGACTAATGGTCCCCCATACCGGATCGTCCATGACAACAGAGTCAAGCAGCACATCTATCACAGTGCCATCATTTTTGATGTACTGATAGGGCACGTCTCTCACGACTCTATCATGCCAGAATTGTGGAAGAATAGTAGTTTTAGCCCTGACCGCGGACTC